>CANQDY010000028.1 GCA_947593895.1 uncultured Bacilli bacterium | reverse complement strand
GTATTCTTATTTTCCGGAACTATAAAAAGTAACATTTCATTACGTGATGAATCAATTTCAGATGAAGAAATTATTGAAGCTTGCAAATATGTCAACGCAGATAAATTTATCAATAAATTAGATCATGGGTTAGAAGAACCGGTCCAAGAACGTGGAGAAAACTTCTCTTCTGGTCAACGTCAATTATTATCGTTTGCAAGAACGGTTGTTCACAAACCACAAATTATAATTCTGGATGAAGCGACTGCGAATATTGATACTGAAACCGAGCAAATCATTCAACAATCATTATTAAATATGATGAATATTGGTACTATGCTTATTGTCGCTCACCGTTTATCAACAATTCAACACGCAGATAATATCATTTGTCTTCAAAATGGTAAAATAATTGAGCAAGGTAACCATCAAGAATTATTAAAACAGCGTGGCTATTATTACACTCTTTATCGCTATCAATTTGAACAAATTGAAGAAGAAAGAAATAGCAATTTGATTGAAAAAAGCGCATAATTAAAAGAACATCATTAATCTTTGTGATTAACTGATGTTCTTTTTTTTGTCAAATCAAAATATATTTTATAAATATCATCAAAATGATGAATTTGCAGTTTATTCCTAACTTTATCAATATGCCATTGCTTAATATTCTCACAATGCATAAATGGAAAAAATTTTAATACTTTACAAAAATGTTTAATCAATGTATCATCTGTCATTTTTCTTTGATTATTAAATTTATTTTCAAGATAAAGCTTTTTCTTACAATAATGATTGATTGCATTTTGATCAATTAAAATTGATCGATGTGACAAGGTATATTTCAATGCTCTTTCAAAGGAAGAAGTTTCTCTTACCTTTTTCATATTAATTAACAACACTCCAGAGTTAATGTATTTAGGATTGATCCAATATTTACCCATGGCATCTTTAACACCTGCTAATTCGTAATCGGTTATATCAATATTAAATAACTCCTCAATATTCCCATATGCCATAGTATCAACATCCAGATATATTACTTTATCACCGATATCTTCAATTTGATAAGAAAATAATCGAAGTAAACAATATGGAGTATATGAATGATGAATATCCCTTTTATATTTATTTTCCATTAAATACTTTTGAGTCAAATCATATAAACGCACATCAACATCAGGATTAAGCGTTCTTAATTGAGATTTTAATTCATCTACTTCTTCCTCATTAATTGGTTGATATCTATTTGATACATTTCTTAAATCCATCGTTAAAATATAAAAAAGAATTGGTTTAGAACAATGTTTGCATATCGATAAAGAAGAAAGTCTGATTCCCTCTAATACAGCTTTATTTCCACCGTAAACTATCTCTATCATTAAACTACTCCTACCTCTTCTTTTTTCTTATTTTCTTTTTTCAATTTTCCAACAAATATCATATAACAAATAAATGATAACATAAGTGGGAAGAAAAAGGTAATAGCCCTCCAAAGTAACATACCACTTGTTGCGACTACTGAATCTACTCCTAAAGAAGCAAAAATTGATTTGAAGGCAAATTCAATTCCACCACTTGAACCTGGAGTTGGTAAAAAAACAACCATAGTGGTTGCAAATGATGTTCCAAGCATTACATATGTTAAATCATTAATCCCCACATCAACATTTAATGAAAGTAAAATAAAAAACGGAATAGCATAAAAGATTGCCATTTTTACAACATTAATAAAATAACAAAGCAAGAAATGAAACTTATATTTCATCAGGTTCTTAAATGCTTCTTGAACTCCATCAATATATTCTTCAAGAGAATAAATTTTACTTTCTATAATTTTTTTTAATGGTTTGATTTTTGCAAACAACTTTGCAATTTTAACAATTAATGAAGAAAATTTTCTACTGATTCCAAAAAGGAAAATAATAAATAAAACTAAAAAATTCATAGAGAAACCTATAATTGTTACTGCCGTAAAATTACTCATTTTAGACATAAATGATTTATAAAAAAATAATGAGGCAATTGCAAAGGTATTAGTTGCAATCATAAAAGAAATGAAATTCATCATTAATATTCCGGTTGAATCTCTCGCCTTAATTTTCTTTTGAGAAAATGCATATACTTCAAATGGTTGTCCTCCACTAGAAAAAGGAGTAATTCCATTGAAAAAATGTTCAGTTGATCCAATTAAAAATATATCTCGCTTTTTTATTTCTTTAGTTCTTAACCTAGTAAGAATAATGACCGTTACAGGCCATAACAAAAAATAAGTAATTACTAATCCAAAAGCAATGAGTATATACTGATATTTTGTAAATCTAATTACATTAATAACACTACCGAAATCATCTAATGAAAAAATCACTACGGTCACTAAAATAGTTATTGCCAAAATTAGTATAATGTTTGAAATCATTTGCTTTTTGGACATTAGTTCTCCTCCGTTATTGTCTTAAAGATTTTTCTAATTCTATTTTTTCTTTTTCGCCATAAAAATATTCAATTATTTTTAATCCCAGTTCAATTGAAAAATACATTGATTTACCAGTTATAATCTTTCCATCTTGAACTATTCCTTGATCTTTTAGATAATTTCCACCGATAATTGAATTTTCAAATCCAGGATAAACTGTATAATTCTTATTCTTTAAGTAGCCTAATCTTCCTATTAACATTGGTGCAGCACAAATTGCACACAACAATTTGTCATGACTATAAAAATAATTAATTGCTTGATTTATTTCATTCATAAAGGCTAAAATTTTAAATGATCCCGGTCCTCCAGGAATAAATAAGAAATCATAATCATCTAAATCAATGTCTTGATAAAGTTTGTCGATATAATATTTTATTCCACATTTTGATAATATTTCATGACGTTTCATCATACTAACCAAAGTAATATCTTCATTATGCCTTTTTAATACATCAATCGTAGCAATTAATTCAGTATCTTCAAAATAATCTCCTACTAAAACTAAGCCTTTCATATCTTTCCTCACTTTGTTTTTAAATTTTCTATAATAATTTTTGAAGTAACCGCAGGATTAACTTTTCCCTTAGTTTTCTTCATAATTTGCCCAACTAAAAAACCAACTGCACGATCTTTACCTGCCTTATAATCAATAACCGATTGAGGAAATTCCGCAATTACTTCATCGACAAGAGCTCTAATTTCATCTTCGTTAGAATTTTGTTTTAAGCCAAGCTCATCAACAATTTTTGATGCATCTTTATTATCAATTGTCATTTTTTCAAATACTATTTTTGCTTGATTTGAAGATAAATCTTGTTTTTCTAACATCTCAATCAAATGATCTAAATTATCTGGAGTTACTTTTAATTTTGAAATATCAATTGCATTTTTATTTAAATATCCAAGTATTTCTCCCATAATCCAGTTCCAATATAATTTTGCACGTTTTACATTAATACTCAAACAATGTTCAAAATAACCTGATAAAGCACGATTTTGTAACATTTGCGTGGCTTCTTCCTCACTTAATCCAAAATTAATATAACGAACTAATTTTTCATTTGCTAGTTCCGGACAAGTTCTAATTGCATTTTCTACAAACTCATTACTCAATCTGATTGGTACAATATTTGGCTCAGTAAAATATTTATAATCAACCGAATCAGTTTTTTTTCTCATTAAGACCGTTTCTCTTTTCATCTCATCGAATCTTCTAGTTTCCTGCTCAACTGGAATTCCTGATAGGAGTAATTTAGTTTGTCTTTTAATCTCAAAGTCAATTGCCTTTTGAACATTTGCCGTTGAGTTTAAATTCTTGACTTCAACTTTGGTACCAAACTTTTCACTTCCACATGGTCTAATTGAAACATTAACATCACAACGTAAAGATCCTTCTTCCATTTTTCCATCACTGACATCAGAAAAAACAACAATTGATTTAATTGCTTCAACATATCTCATTGCTTCTTCACCAGAACGAATATTTGGTCGAGAAACAATTTCAATTAATGGTGTACCCGCACGATTATAATCAAGAAGAGTATAATCTGCCATATGAAGTTGTTTACAAGTATCTTCTTCCATATGAAGACGCTCAATTTCAACTCTTTTTACACTCCCATCAGATAATTTTACATCAACATAACCATTTTTACCGATTGGACGTTTATCTTGAGTAATTTGGAATCCTTTTGGTAAATCACTATAAAAATAATTTTTACGATCAAACCAAAGTTCATGATCAATCTCCATATTTAAAGCATGGCTAACTCTAATTGCATTAATAACTGCCTGTTTATTTACAATAGGCATTGTTCCTGGAAAAGCGATATCTAAAGGTTGAACTAAAGTATTTGCTTCTTTTCCAAAAGCAATAGGAGAAGAGGAAAACATTTTACTTTTTGTTTTCATTTCAACGTGAATTTCAATTCCAATAACTGCTTCAAAATTCATATTATCGTTCCCCCTTAATCACACTAAGATTTTTTAAATTCAATTCATTTTCTAGAACATAGGCAATATTAAAAACATTAACTTCTTCAAATGCGCGACCAGTAATATTAAAGTCAAAAGGAAATCCATTGTCAATTCCTACTGGTATTGATATTGATGGTAAACCAGCAAAATTAGCGATGCCTAAATGGTTTTCAATAATCATTTTGTCAATATCAATTTCATCGGTAACATTATCACTATTTTCAACAAATTCACTTTTTATTCTTCCCGAACATGGAGCAATAAATGCATCATATTCTTTAAGAATGTCATTAACTTTATTAACAAGAAGATGACGAACCTTTTGTGCTCTTTCAAATAAAACACTTTGGTTTTCTCTTAATAATGAGTAAGAACCAATAACAAATCTTCTTTTAATCAATTCTCCAAATCCCGCAGTTCTTGCTTTCATCATTACTTCTTGATATGAAGTTTCTCCCCCAATTCTTGGCCCAAATTTGATTCCATCTAAATTGGCATTATTACTTGTTGCTTCAGCACAAGAAATAATCATATAAACCGGATAAAGACTCGCTAATAAATTACGATCTAATGATACTTCCTCAACTATTGCACCATTTTTTCTTAATAAATCCAAACAATAATCAAAGCGATCTTTAATGACTTGATCTCTGATACCTTTATTAATCTCTTTGATATAAGCAATTTTTTTACCTTTAATACTACCATTAACTAAAGAATAATATTTTTCTACTTCTCTAGGAGAAGAAGTTGCATCATGTTCAATATCACTTCCAGCAAGAACTTCCAGAACGAAAGCACTATCCTTAACAGATCTAGTAAAATAGCCAACATGATCTAAACTTGGAGCAAATGGGAATAAACCAAAACGAGAAATTCTCCCCCAGGTTGGTTTTAATCCAACTAAGCCACTAAAAGTTGCTGGTTTTCTAACAGAATCTCCAGTATCACTACCTAATGCTAAAGGAGCAATTCCTTGAGCGCATAATGATGCACTGCCACAACTTGAACCACCTATACGATAAGTGTGACTAGAATCGTATGGATTATAAGTAATTCCTTTATGTCCGGTCATTCCACTTCCACCCATAGCAAGTTCATCAAGTGTAGACTTACAAATTAAAACTGCTTTCTTCTCTTTTAATTTTTTTATTACTGTTGCATCAAACACGGGAACATAATCTTTTAAAATATTACTTGAACCAGTAGTTAAAATTCCTTTTGTAGAAAAATTGTCTTTACAAATATATGGAATTCCCCACAATAAATTATCAAATTCAGGATCAACTAAAGTTTTGGCAAAATCCAATGCCTCTTTTTCACAAATAGTTTCAATTGCATTTGTAGTATCCTTTTTCAACGCATCAATTGCTTCTTTTGTTAATTCAAATGGAGTTACCATTTTATTAACTAAAAGTTCATGCAATTCCTCAATCGTTTTGCCTAAATACATCTAACCCACCACCTTTGGAAGTTTAATTTGACCATCTAAAACATCTTTTGCGTTCATAAGAACTTCTTCTTTTTCTAAGCACTCTCCTTCAGCATCCTCGCGAAGGTACGAAGTATAAACATCAAACGGAAAAGTCATTGGAGTTACATCATTTAATCCTTCAATTTCTCCAAGTAATTCCATTTGTTTAGTAATAATTTCAAATTCTTTTAACAGAACTTGATACTCTTTTTCCGACATATCAAACATCAAATTGTTTGCGCACTTTTTTATTATCTCTAAATCGTATTTAAGCATATTCCCTCCTAAATTCTTTTAATTGATATATGTGATCCTAAAAATGTTTTCTTACCTAATCTGGAATCATTAAACTTTACTTCAATTAATTGAGAAATAATCCCAACTACAACCCCTTCTCCAAATTTTTCATGTACAACTTTATCTCCAATTTTCCAGTCTTTTATGCCATTTGTTAATCGCATATCATTATGTGGTTTTGGAGTAATATCTTTTTTAACAAAACCTTGAGGTTTAAAAGAACTAATATCAATATTATATGGAGTTTCTTGTCCAATCTTTATTCCTGCTTCTTTGATAAATTGTGAAGGACTAAGCGGACCTTGAGTTGTAAATGAATAATCCTGATTTGAAGAAAGATAAAGTTTTTTCTTTGCCCTTGTAAACGCTACATAAGCTAAACGACGTTCTTCTTCAATTCCTTTTCTTGATTCCGTAATTGATCTTAACGATGGGAAAATACCTTGACCTAAAGAATAAACGAATACATAGTCATATTCCAGTCCCTTAGCAGTGTGAACCGTCATTAATGAAACATAATCACCTTCATTTACTTCATCCTGTGATGATTGAAGCATCGCTGAATTAACAAACTCTTCAAATGATAAATCTTGATTCCCATCTAATTGATTTTTTAACGAAGAAAATAATTCTTCGATATTTTCTTTTCTTTCATCATATTTTGATTCATCATCTTCCTTTAAATAATCAAAATATCCTAATTTTAAATTAATAAAATCATATAAACTTTGAACAAATGATGGAGAATTACTATTTATTTCATTTCTGATTTGTTTTATTCCTGAAACTAAAGAGGTAACTAACGCTCTTTGTTTAGTAGTAAAAGGCGCATCATTTAAATTCTCACAAATATAGGAAAATTTTGTTTGACCATTTTCCTCAGCCATGGTGCTGATTTTATCAATTGTTAATGGGCCAATTCCTCTTCGGGGAACATTAATTATTCGGTCAAAAGCAGTATCATCCAAATCATTTATAATTAATCTGAAGTAAGCTAATAAATCTTTAATTTCTCGACGTTGGAAGAACTTCATGCCACCATAAACTTTGTATGGTACTCGATAACTTAATAAAGTTGATTCAAGTTCTCTAGTCAAATAATTAGCGCGATATAATACAACAATATCTTTATATTTAATATTTTTAAATTTATGTAATTCTAAAATTGTTGATACAATATGATGGGTTTCTTCTTTTGCGGTTCGAGCATTAAAAAAATCAACTATCTCTCCGGAATTGTTAACTGGAATCAAATCTTTTTTGACTCTTTCCATATTATTTACAATTAAATTATTTGCACAATCAAGAATCATTTTTGTCGAACGATAATTTTTTATCAGCATAATCGTTTCTAATTTTTCTTTAGAATTTATTTCTTTTAAACTCTCTTCTAAATTCAATATGATTCGATTATTAGCTCCTCGCCAAGTATATATTGTTTGATCAGGATCACCGACAACATAAAGTGAAGTGCCTGCATCCATTAATAAGCAAATTAAATTAAATTGAACATCGTTAATATCTTGAAATTCATCAACTAAGATATATCTAATATAACGACAATACTTTTCTCTAATTAATGGAAAGTTTGATAAAATATCAATACTTTTTAATAACAAATCATCAAAATCAAGTGAATTTCTTTGTTTTAATATTTCTGTATACTCGCCATAATATTTAACAAATCTCTTTATTTCACTATTTGGGTAATCTTTATCTTTTAAATCTTCATATTCAAATCCATCAGTCTTTTTAGATCCAATCCAATTCAAACACGTCTTTATTGCCGGATCAGATTTAGGATATCCATGTTTTACAAAGATTTCTTTCATAACTGCAAGCTGATCTTCTTCATCAAGAATAGTAAAATTAGATGGATAACCAAGTACTTTAATTTCTTTGCGTAAAAACATCGCACACCAAGAATGTATTGTACCTAAGTACATATTAAAATTATTATTAGGGTTATCAATAAGTTTGTTAACTCTTTCTTTGATTTCTTTTGCCGCTCTATTTGTAAAAGTCACAGCAAGAATTTGATGTGGTAAAACATTACAATTAATTATCAAATGAGCTATGCGATAAGTTAAAACTCGGGTTTTTCCTGAACCAGCTCCAGCGATTACTCTGACATATTGACTTGAGGTGACAACACCTTTTAATTGATCTTCATTTAATAGTGAACTAAAATCCATATTCTTGCTTTCCCCAATTTATACGCATTTAAAATTATAGCATGGACTATGGTTAGTTTTAATAAATTTTAAATTATAATTTAAAATTGCTCTTCAAGATAACTATGAATTGATTCCAATCCCTCAACTTGATAAATAATTATTTTTGATTTTATAAGCAATAATGTTGGTGCACTATTTATTTGAATATCAGTATAGCAAGAAACCCCAACATTATTTTTTTGCATTAAATTATTTGTATATTCATAATCACTGATATCAATCAAATAAAATAAATCAAGATGGGAAAAACTATTTTCTAAATATTCATTGAGAGTCAAACAACTCATACAATCAGGAAGAAAAAAAATTACATAATAATTATCTTTATTGATTAGAAATATCTCTTGAATATTTATATAACATAATTCTTTTTTATGACTATCAGTAATTCCAATTATGTAATGTAATACCTCAAACAAACAAATTAATATTCTAATAAACATCCACATTTTATTCACCAATATATTTATTGCAAATAAAAGTGAAAAAAATAAAAAATGTGATAAAATAATTTTAGCAAGGTGATTAAATGCAAACCCAAGATTTTGATAAAACTAAAGCACTAACATTTTCATCAATTATGAGTGCAATTTCCATTGTACTGATTTTAATCACCTTTTTTAGTAACGATATC
The DNA here is from genome assembly GCA_947593895.1 of uncultured Bacilli bacterium. Lineage (GTDB taxonomy): Bacteria > Bacillota_I > Bacilli_A > RFN20 > CAG-449 > UBA3210. The sequence goes on along the minus strand of CANQDY010000028.1, from coordinate 2,935 downwards.
GGTTTATTTTTAATACTAGTTTTGCCATTATGCGCTTCTCTTGTTGCAGTAAAAGTAAACTTTAAATATTCATTAATTTATTTTTTATCAACATTTTTGATTTCTTGCATTGACTTTCAAATAGCTCTTTTCAATGTAATTCCCTCACTTCTTTCTGGAATCGTATTTGGAAAATTAATAAAACTTTATATTCAAGGTTACTACATAATTTTTATTAATTCTCTTTGCCTATTAATATTTCAAATTGTTGCAACATATTTAGTAAATGCAATTTATCAAATAGATATAATAAAAACAACCTCTCAAATTCTAAAATTGAACGAAGAAGTTTTTGATGATGGATATTTTGTATTCTTATTTATGTTATCGTTAGTTGAAGCAAGCTTAAGTTACCTTATTATTACTTCTGAACTTAAAAAATTGGACTATATTTTTAATGAAAAAAAGAATCATTTTGTAATTAGTATTGTAATTGAATGTGTTTCAATTTTAAGTTCGATAATAGTCATGTTTTTCTATCAAAAAGTTGGATTATTACTTGTTGGATTCAGTTTATATTTTGGAGTTGTACTTGCTTATTATAACTTTTCTTTCTACCAAAGAAAAAAAATCTTAATTTTACAATTGCCTTTGTACTTTATTTCACTAATTGGAATTATGATTATATTTGGTTATATCCCATTAAACTATCGACCATATTTATTTCTCCTACCTCTATTTAGCCAAGTACTGATTTCGTTATATATTGTCTTTTATCAAAAAGTAATCAAGAAAAGCAAAATTAATTCGACATTATTTGATAAAATCGACTAAAATAGGTAAAATATTCTAGAGGAGAACTAATGAATGTTTGATTTTTTAAAAACATGTGGTCAAGGATTATTATATTTAATATTATCCCCGCTTCTTTTAATTATTGTTGTCGGTTATGCAGTTTACTCATTATTTGTTTTCTTTTTTATGCTTGGAAAAAGAGTGATTATGTTCTTTTCCGGAGATGATATGAAAGAAGAAATGAAAATTGATAAACTAGCTAAAATGCATATTAAGCAACTTGATCAAGAAGAAGAAGTAAAAAATTCTATCCAAGTTCAATCTCAGTCAGTTATTGAAAAAAACAATACCACTGTAGTTCAGCCTATTATTATTCAAACTGATGAAAAAGGCGTATTAAAATCCGTGCAAATGGGTCCTAATCCAATTCAAAATCAAGTTTCACATTCAATTGATAATACAATCGAAATCAGCGAACCAGAAAATTTAAAAGATAGCAATGATGGCAAAATTGAGGATGAAGAAAATGAATAGCATATATTTTTTAATCAAACTTTCCGAATCGGATAAACGAGTTCTAATTGCTCTTTGTTTAGTACTGATTATTCTTTTAGTTCTATTTGGATATCTAGTCAAATTAATAAAATATATTTTGAGCAAAAAAGCAGATTATGTCGATAATTCAATGTATGATCTACTAGATGCAAATGTAATTATTGATAAGAAACATTTTAGAAAGGTATCTTGGGAAAAGAATCGAAGAAAGTTTTATTTTGAATCTCGCATTCCAGTTTTCTTTTTAATTTTATCATTATTTGTTTTACTCCTCTATCTATGTGTCGCTGGATTTGATGTTTCTTTCATTAAAAAATATAATTCCAAATTACTATTTAAGCTTGACTGGTCCAATTGCGGTGAATTACTTCTTGGCTTTATTCCCGCTTTAGCCAGATGGCCAAAAATTATTCAATCACCGGTTTTCTACTTTAATCGAATTGATGCGTGGATTACCTACATATTTGATATTGGAATTATTTATAGTTCAATCCATTTTATTATCTGTTCCACTTTCTTTTTAGCAAGAAACATTAGATCCATTTCAGTTTCAAATTCTTATTTTAAAAAGGATCTCAATGCATTAAAAGAAGCAAAAATGAAAGCAAAAAGCACCCATATTAAAGAACCAAGTGATGAAATGAAAAAAATGATAAAAGAAGAATCATAAAAAATGTTTACATTTTCTAATTTTAAAGCATACAATTTTAAAAAGTATTAAGAAATACGGATTGTTATAAGATTTCTTATCATCCAAATTAAAACTTAATACTTAAACTATTTCAACTTTAAAACTTTATGTTTGAATAAAGAAATAATACCTCTGTTCTAATTGGAATTTAACCTCCAATTAGAACTATCCAACTTGATGATTTTAAACTTAAGCTTTTGCTTAAGTTTTTTATTTTCAAGCAATTAAATTTTCCAATTATAAATTAAAATTAAAAGAATTAACTATAGAGATTAAATAATCAATTTTTATTTCAATCCATTTGGATGTTTAATATGAAAAATATACGCATTAGAAATAATATCCTCTAATGTCTTTTCATTACTCCAACCTAACACTTCTTTAGCTTTTTTATTTGAAGCAATTAAAACTGCTGGATCACCTGGTCTTCTTTCAACATATTCTTTTTTGATTTCCTTTCCAACAATTTTTTCCGCAGTAGAAATCATTTCATTTACGCTTTGACCATTTCCAGAACCAAGATTAAAGATATTAGAATTATTACCATCTAATAAATATTTAATTGATTTAACATGAGCAGAGGCTAAATCTTCAACATGAATATAATCACGAATGCAGGTTCCATCACGAGTTGGATAATCGTTACCAAAAATATTGATATGCTTGCGTTTATTTAATGGAACTTGAAGAATCAATGGAATTAAATGTGTTTCAGGATTATGATCTTCACCTAATTCACCATCTCCACTAGCGCCTGCTGCGTTAAAATAACGAAGTGATACATATTTAATTCCAATGCATTGATCACACCACTTCATAATAGTTTCCATCATTAATTTTGTTTCACCATATACTGATGTTGGATGAGTTGGACTTTCTTCAGTAAGAGGCATTTTATCTTGTTCTCCATATGTT
>CANQDY010000027.1 GCA_947593895.1 uncultured Bacilli bacterium | reverse complement strand
GACAAGTATACTATCTTCATAACAATACTTCTTCAATTTATAGTACGATGAATAAAATTAGCAAATTAGTTAAAAACGCACGAATTGCTGTAGTTCATGGAAAAATGGATAAAGAAGAAATTGAAGTGATTATGAATAGTTTTTATAATGGTGAAATTGATATTTTAGTTTGTACATCAATTATAGAAACCGGATTAGATATTAGTAATGTAAATACAATTTTAATTGAAGATGCAGATCGTTTTGGTTTGGCTCAACTATACCAAATAAAAGGAAGAGTAGGCCGATCTAATCGTATCGCTTATGCGTATTTAATGTATGACGAAAGAAAAGAAATGACAGATATCGCTAAGAAAAGATTAAAAGCAATTAAAGATTTTACTGAACTTGGTTCAGGTTTTAAGATTGCTCAAAGAGATTTAACTATTCGTGGTGCAGGAGATATTTTAGGACCAGAGCAAGCGGGTTTTATTGATACTGTTGGAATTGATATGTATATCAAATTATTAAATGAAGTAATTAAGGAAAAGCAAGGGCAAGTGGAAAAGACAAAAACAGTTAAAATTACTAATCTTGCTCTTAATGCATATATTCCAAAAAGTTACGCAAATGATGGTGATAAGTTAGAGATTTATCAGGAAATTCAAGATATTACAACAACCGCGGGACTTGAGTTTCTAAAAAGAAAACTCAAGGATATTTATGGAAATATCCCTCAAGAGTTACAAGTCTTATTAAGGAAAAGAAAAATTGATATTATGGCTTCTTCAGTATTTATCGAAAGTATGGAAGAAACAAATAATAGTATTAATATTGTATTAACTAAAGAGGCTTCAGCGATTAATCGAATTGGTATAAATTTATTTAATAATTTAAGAAATATTGTTAATTCATTAAGAGTTAGTTTTGTTGATCAAAAAATAAAAATTAAATTAATCAAGACTAATAATTACTTAGATGAATTAGAAGAAACTTTAACTGCAATAAATAAATCATGCATTAATAGTAAAGTATAAATTTATAATTTAATCAAATAATAGATATTGGTGAAATTTAATGAAAGACACAGGAGTTATTAGAAGAATTGATAATTTAGGAAGAGTTGTTCTTCCTATTCATTTTAGAAAAAAAGCTAATATTTTTGAAAACGATGATGTTGAGATAACTTATAATGAAGAAGATCAATTGATAATTAGTAAGCACAATGCACTTCTTGGTGATTCAAAACTATTAGACAATATTTTAGTGGCTATTTATCAAAGTATTAAAGGAACAATTTTAATTGTAGATTTAAAAAAGATTGTTTCCTCTTATGGAAATAAAAAAAATTTATATCCAGTAGGAACCCCTATTTCTAGTGAATTAGTTATCCGAATTCAAAGAGAATCATTACCAATTCCAAATTTTAAGATTTTATATAATTTTGTTGAAGAAAGTACATCTTGTACTTACCCAATTGTTAATAGAAATGGAAAAGTTTTAGGTGCAATAGTTTATATCTATGAAAAAGAATTATTAGGAAATGTATCCCAAATTCTTTCTTCCTATGCTATATTTATTTCGGAGATGCTTAAGGAAAAATGAGATTAGATAAATTTTTAAAAATTAGTCGAGTGATTAAAAGAAGAACTTTGGCCAAAGATATAGTTGATATTGGATTAGTTAAGGTTAATTTCAAAGTTGCAAAACCTTCAACAAATATTAAGAAAGATGATATTATTGAATTAACCCTTGGAGAAAGAATATTGACAATAAAAGTATTAGATATTTTATTAACTGCAAAGAAAGACACTGCAGATAAAATGTATCAAATAATTGATGAAAAACTAGTTAGAACAATATAGTTTTTTTAATTTTATTAAGCAGGTTATAAAATTACTTTCTGACTCATATCATTGATAGGAGGTATTTTTATGGAAAACCAAGAAGTTGTTAAACCAAATCAAAATATATCAATTAAAGATCGCAAAGTATGTGAAATTGAAGGAGTAAAAAAATTAGATAGCTTTGATGACAAAGAATTTTTAATTGACAGTGTAAACGGCTATATTCATGTTAAAGGTGAAGGACTATCACTTGGATTAATGGACATGGAAAAAGGATTGATTTCAATATCTGGAAAAATAGATTCTCTATCCTTTTTAACTAAATCTAAGTTCGATAGAAAAGAAGGTTTCTTCTCTAAATTATTTAAATAATGGATTTACTTCAACAATTTCAGGGAGTGTTAGGGTCGCTTTTATTAGGTGGCCTTTTCTATTTTGGTTTAAGCATTATTAACATATTGCTAAAACATCGTTTTTTAATAATATTGTGGTATATTTTGCTGCCTTTATACTTTGCAACATGTACGATTTCTTATTATGTTTTTATGTGCTATTTTACCTATGGAATTTATAATTTTTTCTTTACTTTTAGCTTACTTGGTGGAATGTTAATTTATCATATTCTTTATCTTCCAGGATTAGAAAGAATTACTATGCCATTTAAAAATAAGATAGATAATAAAATGAAAAAAATTAAGTTAAAAAAGATTAAGTTTAAAATAAAATATAAAAATAATAAAAAAGATAGAAAAAATAAAAAGATAAAAGGAAAAGAGAAAAGTTCAACTTAATTTATTGGTGATAGAAAAAGATTTATAATTATTACTCTTTTAATAAAATAACCAAAAGAATAATAGTGAAATTTGAATTAAAATTATGATATGATTATTAAAGAAAGAGGAACATTTATGAAAGTTAAACCAAAATTTGTCAATCGTACTATCAGCATTATTTGCTTAACAATTTTTGTGATAGGATTAGTTCTTCTTGGTTATGGATCTTATAAAATCATTTCACTTTATAGTCAAAATAAAAAATTAACTGCAATTCGCGATAATTTGCAAACCGCTCAAAATGTACATAATCAATATGAACAGTTGCATTATAATGAATATTATAATGTTTATGTTGAAGATGGTTACGCACTTTATGATGATAAAAAAAATGAACCATTAATATTTTTTACAAAATACTTAGTTCGACCTTTTTTATTATGTAGATGTATTACAATAGTCTTAGGTGAAAGACAATGGAGACTATTTTAAAACGTAAGAAAACAATTGTTCGTGCTTCTAAAGTAATTAATTTATTAGCAATTAGCATTATTTCTTTTTTAATGGCATCTACTTCCAATGCCCTTTTATTTAATCCTTTTATTCTTTCTACTGTTTGGTTTATTCAGCGTCTTTCGCCTTTATACGAATATTATTACTTAATAAATTTAACTGCTTTTGCTTTTATCATTAATCTTAATTATGGATTAGAAGTTTTATTTGTTTCAGCATTAATGATATTGATTGAATTAATAGTTAAAAAAATCAATTCATCTAAAATATATACACAATATTTTTCCATATTTTTAGTAGGTATCTTACTTTCAATTCGTTATTTATCTGTAAGTATTACTATTTCAAATTTATTTAATTGCTTAATAAATATTTCTTTAAGTATTCTTCTTTCTTTTTCTCTTGATAATGTTAAAAAATATTTAATTAACAAACAAGATACAGTAGAGGATATATATAAACTTTTAGCTTTATCGTTTTTATATGTTCTAGTTTTACCATTAAATACTATTAATATTTTTTTAATTTCCTTAATTACATTGATTTTAATAAAATATGCAAAAAAAGAATTGGTAATGGCCAACTTATTTGTGGTATATATCTATAACTATTTATTCTTTAATATTTCATTAGAGATTTTATTAATCTACTTAATCGGCTTATTCTTTGCGTGCTTTAATAAAAAACTTTCTCCATTAGTTTATTTATTGATTGTTTCGCTATTTTATGTAATTAAATATGATAAGTTTTATCTTGATTTTTCGTTTTATTTAAATTTTGCTGTCGTATCAATTTATTACTTATGGCCAAAAAGCTTAGATGAAAAAATTAAGAATTTATTTTTTGATGATGAAACAAAGAATAGTGTTTTAGAAAGCCAGATTTACACAATAAATAGTCAAGTTAACAGCGTTATAGATTATTTAAATTTAATAAAAAAATGTCCAATAAGTGAGTGTTCAATTGAAGAGGAATTAGTTAATAATTTAAAAAATATTCTTTGTAAAGAGTGTCAAAATAATTCATCATGTATTATTAAAGAAAATATCGAAAATTATATTATTTATTCTTTAAAAAAAGAGGACAAGAACGAAATTATTAATAATTGTTTTTATCCTTATAAATTAATTAAAAGACTAGAAATGGCTAATAAAAGTTATATCTTTCAAACTAATCAAAAGCAAGATAAAATTCAAAATCGAATCTTGTTCAATCGTCAAGTTGATACGATTTTAAATCCATTGACACTTCAAAATAATGAAGAGTCAATTAGTAAAGAAATAAAATTTCAAATTGATTATGATGTAATAAATGAAGGTTTTTCAAAGGAAAATGGTGATTCTTATCAATTTATTTTTTCAAAAGAAAAAGTATTATTAATTTTAAGCGATGGAATGGGACATTGTAAAACTAGTAAACAATTATCTTCGTATTTAATTGAATTATTTACTTCGTTATATAAAATTGACCGCAAAGAAGATCACGTTATTAATAATGTAAATTTAATTTTAAAAACAAAGACAACTGATGAGGTTTTTGCAACATTAGATCTGGGAATATTTGATTTAGCAGAAGGAATTTTTAAGTTATATAAAGCGGGTTCTTTTTCGACATTTTTAATTAGAAATTATAATTTAATTCAGTTTAATAAGATTTTTCCACCTCTTGGTATTCTGGATAATGTCGATATCTTTTCTGAAACAATGGAAATTATGGAAAATGATGTGTTTATATTTTTAACTGATGGATTTGGTGATGATGTTAGAGGATTACTAGAATCTAAAATTGATTCATTAAATTATAATAATTTAGAAAGTTTAAGCAAAGAATTATATCAAACGCTAGATGTTAATGATGTTAATGATGATAAAACGCTAGTTGTTATTAAAATTAAATCAATTTGATGACAGTTAACTAAGTTTAAATTATAATTTTATTGTGATTCATATGAAAGAATTGGTAATTAATTATCCAAAAGATAAAACTTATATTGTTGCGGTTTCTGGAGGGCCTGATTCAATGGCTCTTTTAAATATGCTTTATAAACTTGGATATCACTTAGTAATTTGTCATGTAAATTATCATAAACGAAAAGAATCAAATTATGAGCAACAAGAAATTGAAAAATATGCAAAAGAAAGAAATATACCTTTACATATATTAGATACTATAAATATGGAGTGCGAAGGAAACTTTCAAGCTTGGGCCAGAGAGATAAGATATCAATTTTTTAAAAAACAATATGATGCATATAATGCTACTGGATTATTTGTTGCTCATAATCAGGATGATTTACTTGAAACATATTTGATGCAGAAAAAAAGAAATAGCATTGTTTCATATTATGGAATTAAAAAAGAAACGCAAATTTTTGATATGAATGTATTGCGTCCATTACTTGATTATGAAAAAGATGAACTCCTAAGTTATTGTGAAAAAAACCAACTATTTTATAGTATCGATTCTTCAAATTTGGAAGATCTTTATACTAGAAATAAAATTCGTCATCATGTAATTAAAAATATGAACAATCAAGAAAGAAAACAATTAATTGATGAAATAAATAAGAAAAACCAAGAACTTGAAAAGCATTATTTGAAAGCAAAAGAATTATTATCCAAAGAGATTAAGTCAGTTGGGGATTTTGAAAAACTTGATGAGTTAAGCCAAAATATCTTTCTTTATCTTTATATAACTAGTTTCTTACCTTTAATCTCAAATAAATTATCTTTTTCAAGAATAATGGAAATTAAAAAGATTCTGTCATCAACAAGACCTAATGTCAGAATTTTACTTTTACCAAATTACTATTTTATTAAATCATATGATCACTTTTTTATTTCAGATAGTCTTTATAAATATGATTATGAATATATAGTAGATAAACCGATGTATTTAGAAACTAAGGAATTTATTATTGATTTAACCAATGATACATCGCCATTAAATATATATTCTTATTCATATCCTTTGAAAATTAGAAATGTCAGAAAAGGCGATGTAGTAAGAATTGGAAATTTAAAAAAGAAAGTCAATCGAATTTTAATTGACGAAAAAATTGGTTTTGAAGAAAGAAAAAGATATCCTGTGGTTTTAGATTGTAACAATAATATTGTCTATCTGCCATTGAATCGATCTGATGTTCAAAAAAAAATTGCTCAAAAACTTAAATTTGTAATTAAATAAATATAAATGTTTAGTTTTTCAAATTCTACTTTGCTTTTTTAATAAATAAAACAGATTAAAATATTTTAATTTGGTATTTAGTTTCTGATATTTGCTTAAAATATTAATAGCTAAAAGTAAAAAATGTAGCCAACAAACTATAGTTTGTTATAAAATAAATATACAATAGTTTTACGATTTAGCACTCAAGCATTGACATTGCTAAAAGTTAGTTATATTATATTTATATTACATACTATTGTAGAATAAGGAGGTTTATTAAGTGAATAATAAAAAGAAGACATCATGGTTTAGTTATTTACTTCCATACTTAATTATTATTTTAATTATTGCTGGTATTGTAACCATCGTTAATATGAGCAACAAAGCTTCCATTACTTATTATGAAGGAGATATTATCGGCTCAATTAGTGAGCCAACAGATGATCAAATAAAGACTAAGGCTGAAGGATCAGTTTTATGGACTGAGAGAATTACTTCAATAAAAGTAAGTTATTATGATGGATTTGTTGATATTTCTGGTAAAGTAATGAAATCAAATGGAAAAAGAGATGGAATTTATTCTTTCTCTTCTCGAATTACCGGAAGTGAAAGTAACATCGAAGTTTTATCTTATATTTTTCAAAATCGTATGGTTGATGGTTCCAATGATAATTTGTATTATGGAAATTCTAAAGATGGGAGTGAATTTAGCATTTCTAATCCTTATGCATCAAATTTTTGGACAGATTATTTCCCAATTATATGTATTTCACTTTTAGGAGTAGGATTTGTAATTTTCTTAATTTCCAGAATGGGATCGTCAATTGCTAAGTCTAATAGTCAAACTATGGATTTCAATCGTTCAAGAGCAAGAAGAGAAGATAATTCAAATGTTAGATTTGATGATGTAGCTGGATGTGATGAAGAAAAACTTGAATTAATGGAACTAGTTGACTATTTGAAAAATCCAGTTAAATACGCAAACTTTGGCGCAAAATTACCTAAAGGCGTGTTATTAGTTGGTAGTCCTGGAACTGGAAAAACTTTAATGGCAAAAGCTGTTGCAGGTGAAGCACATGTTCCTTTCTATTCAATTTCTGGTTCTGATTTTGTTGAAATGTTCGTTGGTGTTGGAGCCGGACGTGTCAGAGATATGTTCAAGAAAGCCAAACAAACTGCCCCGTGTTTAATTTTCATTGATGAGATTGATGCAGTTGGTCGTCAAAGAGGTGCAGGTCTTGGTGGCGGAAATGATGAACGCGAACAGACATTGAACCAATTATTGGTTGAAATGGATGGATTCTCTGATAATCAGGGCATCATTGTTATTGCTGCAACAAATAGAGCCGATGTTCTTGATCCTGCATTAATGAGAGCAGGACGTTTTGATCGTCAGATTACTGTACCTTTACCTGATAGAAAAGGAAGAGAACAAATTCTTAAAGTTCATGCAAGAAATAAGAAGATTGACTCAACTGTAGTTTGGAAAAATGTTGCAAAAAGAACAGTTGGTTTCTCAGGTGCAGATTTAGCTAACGTTGTTAATGAAGCGGCTATTTTAGCGGTTAGAAATAGGAAGAATGCAATTTCAATTAAAGAGGTCGATGAAGCAATTGATCGTCGTATTGCCGGACCGGCTAAGAAATCCAGACATTTAAATGAACTAGAAAGAAAAACTGTTGCTTATCATGAAGCGGGACATGCAATTATTGGTTTAACATTACCGGCTAGTGATGTAGTTCAAAAAGTTACTATTGTTCCTCGTGGTATGGCAGGAGGTTATGTCCTTTCTACTCCAGAAGATGATCGTTTCTTATTAACTAAAGAAGAGTTAACTGCGCAAATTGTTGGACTATTAGGTGGGCGTTCATCTGAGGAGGTATTTTTTGATGATATTTCTACCGGTGCAAGTAATGATATTGAAAGAGCAACAAGAATTGCTAGAGCAATGGTTGTTGAATATGGTATGTCAACTTTAGGTCCAATTCAATATGAAAGCAATGGTGGTTCAGTTTTCTTAGGGAGAGATTATACATCAAATCAAAAAAATTTCTCAGGTGCGGTTGCTAATGAGATTGATAAAGAAATCAGAAAGATTGTCGATGAAGCTCATCAAACAGCAATTAATATTATCAAAGAGCATAAAGATGACGTCATATTAATTGCAGAAACTTTACTTGATGTAGAAACTTTAAATGCAGAAGAAATTGATTACTTATTAAAGAATCGTCATATGCCTGAAGAAAAAGAAGTTGAAGAAGTAAAAAAATCTGTTGAAGTTACTGAAGAAGTTAAAGAAACGGAATTAAGGGAAGAAATTAAACCTGATTCAAAAGAAGAAAATAAAGAACAAAAATAATTGAGGTAATAAAACTAGTTTTATGATACATGGAACTAGTTTTATTTTTAAGAATTATGAATAAAGTAAAAATTGGTAATGTTGAAATTAATTATCCGTTGATTCTCGCCCCAATGGCAGGGATTACAAATCTTAGTTATCGCAAAATGATGAAAGAATTAGGATGTCCATTAACAGTAAGTGAAATGGTTTCTGATTTTGCTTTGCATTATGGTAATAAAGAAACAATTAAAATGATTGATACGAGTGAGATTGACCATCCTTTAAGTATTCAACTTTTTGGAGGATCCAAAGAGTCTTTATTAAATGGAGCGAAAGTTTTATTTAAATTAGGTGGATTTGATATTTTGGATATAAATTTGGGATGCCCGGTAAATAAAGTAGTTAAAGAAAAAGCGGGATCTAGTTGGTTAAAGGAAGAACGTAAAGAGGAATTATATGAAGCAATTAAATCTTTAGTGGATATTAGTCCTGTTCCGGTAACTTGTAAGATTCGTTTGGGGTGGGATGAAAATTCAATTAATGTTGTTTCAACTTGTAAAACCTTAGAAAAAGCCGGAGTAAAAATGATTGCCATTCATGCAAGAACTAGAAGTATGATGTATTCCGGTGATCCTAAATACGAATATATTAAACTAGCTAAAGAAGCAGTTAAGATACCGATATTCGCTAATGGAGATATAAATAGTATTGAAAAAGTTAAAGAGATTCTGGAATATACTAAATGCGATGGAGTAATGATTGGTAGGGGTGCTTTAGGTAATCCTATTTTAATTAAGCAAATTGTTGAAATGTTTTCTTGTCTTCCAATAAGTAAAGATTCAACCTTATCCCAGAGAGTTGACTTTATGATTATCCATTTTAATTACTTGATGGAATTAAAAGGTGAGTTTAAAGCAATTTCTGAGATGAGAGGACTTTCTACTCATTATTTAAAGGGATTTAATGGGATGAAAAAATTTAAATTAAAATTAATATCAATGAAATCTAAAGAAGAGTTTTATCAAATTGCAATGGAAATTAAAAATTATAATTAAAATTACTATTTACAAGTGAAAGTTAGATAGTATGTTTTTAATTGCTAATAGTTCCATTTTAAGTTAAAATAGAAATGATTTTGGAAGGAAGGTGTAGTTATGGAAGAAAAATTAACAGACCAAGAGATTATTAGAAGACAAAAAGTCGAAAAACTAAAAGAACTTGGTATTGATCCATTTGGTCAAGCTTTTGATCGTACAGATTGGTCTTCAGATATTAGAAATAAAGTTAAGGGAATGACTCACGATGAAGTTGAAGCATTAGATCTACGAGTTTCGGTTGCCGGAAGAATCATGTTCATTAGAAAAATGGGAAAAGCAAGTTTCTTTGCTTTACAAGATATAAAAGGAAAGCAACAAATTTACATTTCAATTAATGATGTGGGTGAAGAAACATATGCATTATTTAAAATGGCGGATGTTGGTGATATTGTTGGTGTTAAAGGTAAAGTAATGTTAACTCAAACCGGCGAGCCAACCGTAAAATGTTTTGAATATACTCATTTAACCAAAGCATTAAGACCTTTACCAGAAAAATTTCATGGTCTAACCGATAAAGAAGAACGTTATCGTAGAAGATACGTTGATTTAATAATGAACGAGGAGGCTAAAAGAGTAGCGATTGCTCGACCAAAAATAATTCGTGCAATTCAGGAATATTGCGATGGTTTAGGATTTATTGAAGTGGAAACTCCGGTTCTTCAACCAATTCAAGGTGGAGCAACAGCTAGACCTTTTGTTACTCATCATAATGCCTTAGATAAAGATTTTTATTTAAGAATTGCAACTGAATTACCTTTAAAAAGATTAATTGTCGGAGGTCTTGAAAAGGTTTATGAGATTGGTAGATTATTTAGAAACGAAGGAATGGATTTAACTCATAATCCAGAGTTTACAACTATTGAGTTATATGAAGCATATGGCGATTTAAGTTCAATGATGAGAATCACTGAAAATATTATTCGCCATGCTGCAAAAAAGGTTGCGAATAAGAGTGAATTTATTAATATTTTTAATCCGGATGGTGAAAAAATTGATATTTCTAAACCATTTAGAAGAGTCACAATGTGTGAAATAATAAAAGAAGAAATTGGAATTGATTTTAAAAGTAATCATTATGACTTAGATGCAGCAAAAGCACTTGCTAAAGAATATGGTATTGAAGTTGAAAAACATTTTGAAGTCGGACATATTATTAATGCATTCTTTGAAAAATATTGTGAAGAAAAATTGATTCAACCAACATTTTTGTGTAACCACCCAATTGAAATCTCACCATTAACTAAAGCTGATCCAGCTGATCCAAGATTTGTTCAAAGATTTGAGTTATATATTGGCGGTCATGAATTTGCAAATGCATATACAGAGTTGAATGATCCGATTGATCAGAAGAATCGTTTCTTAGAGCAATTAAAAGAAAGAGATGCCGGTAATGATGAAGCAAATGAAATGGATGTTGATTTTATCGAATCATTAGAATATGGTATGCCACCTTGCGGAGGAGTTGGAATGGGAATCGATCGTTTGGTAATGTTCTTAACTGAGCAAGTATCAATTCGGGAAGTATTATTATTCCCTCACATGAGAGATCGTTAATAAATATAAATTAGAATAAGTATCAGAGTGAAAACTTTGATACTTTTTAAATTCTATTTGCTTACTATATTATATAAATAACAAATCTTACAATAATCAAGGTAAGTGATTAAAAAAAATAACTTTTATTCTTTTACAATACTAATTGTGCTTTTTTCTTTAATTAGTAAATATACTTAACTATGAAAAAAAAGGTTATTTTTGGTAAAAACTCATTCGTTGATCCTTCTAATGTTTTTGAAGGTAATGTAATAATTGGTGAAGATAATTATATTGGACCAAATAATATAATTAAAAACACAGTAATTGGAAATCATAACCACATTGAGTTTTCTTATATTGAGGATTCAAAAATTGGAAATCACAATTCTATTGGTCCTTTTTCTCATATTCGTAATCATTCAATTATTCATGATTATACTCGAATTGGAAATTACGTTGAAATTAAAAATAGTGAGTTATTTGATAAAGTTAAATGTGCACATTTAACTTATTTAGGTGACTGTAGTGTTTTTGAAGAAACTAATATTGGATGTGGAGTAATAACGGCAAATTATAATGGAAAGACTAAAGAAAAAACAATAATTGGTAAGAATTGTTTTATAGGTTGTAATAGCGTATTAATCGCTCCAATTACAATTGGAGATAATTGTTTTATTGCGGCAAATTCAGTAATTAATAAATCTTTAGACAACGATTCATTTGCCATAGAAAGAAATAATTTAACTATTAAACATAATCGTGAATCAAAATAAATTGGTTAATTATAAAAGCAAGTGCAACAAACAAAGAAAGAAAATTGAAAGAATAAAAAATGTAGTAAAAAAACTGAA
>CANQDY010000026.1 GCA_947593895.1 uncultured Bacilli bacterium | reverse complement strand
ATTTAATATTATTATCTAAGTACTATGGATTTAATGTGTTTGATAAGAGAAACAAAAGTTTTTAACTTTTACTTTAAATATTTTTTCAATTAACTATAGCGGTCGTATTTATCGTAAATTGCTTTCCTTTTTTTATTATATTCTTCATCGTTTATTAATCCTTGATCAAATTGATCTTCAACTTCTTGAAGTTCTTTACTTCTTTTTTCATATATTTCATAGTAAGAAAGATTTGCATCTATTACATCTTTTTCATCGACAATTTTATCTTCTTCCCGAGGTCGAGGATTAATATATCCATCTTCAGTTTTTGAAGCATATTGATGAGAATTGTTGTATGTTTTCTTAAAATTCCCATTATGATAGAAAGGATTATTTTTGTATTTAATATAAAGCATAATTGGATCAATAGCAATTAGTATTAAACTTAACCCTAAGAGAATGTAAGTGAAGACATTAACTTTAATTAAAGGGTAAACTTTGTATTTGTTAGTAATAATTAGTAATATTACAAGTGTTATTGTTGAAAATAAACCAACAATAATATTAACCCATTTTAAACGATAACTAATTTGATCAATTCTAAAGCTTGAAGAGATTAGTAATAAGGAGAATACCATATCAATACTTAGAATTGAAAGTAAAATTTGATATGTACGATAAACCATAAGTACACTATTAGCAATTTGTTCGCTTTTTGCGTATTCATTTTCAATTGCAATAACTCCTTTAGTCATGTAAACAAATAAAATAATGCAGAAAGCTAAATTGAAAATAGCGCCAATTATGGTGAACCATTTGATTTTTTTGAGTTTATTTGATGAAATCATTTTGTGCCTCCTTCACATTATTATAAACGAAAAAATATTAATAATATATTAATATTGAAATAAATTAAAAAATTCTTTTTCCATAAAATATCACTTTAGTTTTGATTACTAACTATGATAATATAGATATACGTGAGGAAAAAGTAAGATGTTAGAATTTATTGATAAATTTAAATCTCCATATTATGCAACTGATTTTTTTGTAAGCGTTGTCTTACTAGGATTGTTTGCATTCTTTTTGATTTGTTTAATGAGAAGAAAATTTGTTATTATTTCTACTTTAATTACTTATATTTGTTATATTGTTAGTCGTTTCTTTAATTTGCAAAGCGTAATGTATTTATCGTTAGCATTTATGATTGCTTCTGCGGTAATTTTTGTTATGACAAACGATAGTGAATATCGTTATTATATTCTTAACAATGTCAGATCAAGAAAAAAACGTATGAAGGATACAACATTGTCTAAGGAAGAGCTATATAAGATGATTGCCGAAACTACAAAAAGTTTATCAAGAACTAAAACCGGTGCAATCATGACATTTGAAAAAACTACAAATTTAAATGATATCATTAAAAATGGAACAATTCTTAATGCACCAGTATGCCAGGAATTATTAATGACTATTTTCTATCCGGGAACAAGACTTCACGATGGAGCTGTTGTTATTCGTGACAATACGATTTTAGCGGCATCTGTTTATTATACTCCAACAACAAGAGCGTTAACTGGAAAATATGGTTCTCGTCATAGAGCGGCATTTGGCATTAGTGAAATCAGTGATTCAGTAACAATTGTTGTCAGTGAAGAAACAGGAAGAATTTCTTTAGCCTATAAAGGTAGATTAGAAAGCTGTACATACGATTCATTTTTAAATGATTTTGTCGAATTAATGAATGATAACGAAGAATAAAAAAAGATTCCCGTATAGGAATCTTATTTATTCTAAATGGTGGGTACTGAGAGGATCGAACTCCCGACCTTCTGTACGTCAAACAGATGCTCTCCCAGCTGAGCTAAATACCCATAGGATTCAGATAACGATAATAATATAAATAAAAAAAAGAATATTGTCAATAAAAAATTCATGATAAAGGAGAAATTACTATGCCATTACCAGAAACTTATGTTGAACTAGAAAAAATATTTGCCTCAAAAGGTTATTCGCTATATATGGTTGGTGGAACTAGCCGTGATTACCTTTTAAAAAAGGAAATTAAAGATTTTGATTTAGTTACTAATGCAACACCAGATCAGATGAAAGAGTTCTTAAAATTTGATTCATCATTTTCTCATGTCGGTAGTATTCATATAAATTACAATAATAAAAAAGTTGATATTACAACCTTAAGAAAAGAAGGTGAATATCATGATTATCGTCATCCAGATTCGGTTACATTTATTAAAAGTTTGAAAGAAGATGCAAAGAGAAGAGATTTTACTATTAATGCAATCTATATTAACAAAGATGGCAGGATTTTTGATTATTATCATGGTGTTGATGATTTAAAGAATCATTTAATTTCAATGATTGGTAAACCATCTACTCGCTTTAAAGAAGATCCTTTAAGAATTTTAAGAGCGTTACGTTTTTCAATGATTTTTGATTTTTCTATTACTCCATCATTAATTAAAGAAATTGATGAGAATATTTATTTATTAAAGAAAATTTCTTTAGTAAAGTGCTTAGAAGAAATTGAAAAGATGAGAGAGTATTCATCAGAAAAAACTAATTGGATTTTAAAAATTCATCATGTTGATGATTTTATTCCAGTTGAATTTGTTGATAAAGATCGATTAGATGTAATTGATTTACATTGTGATACAATTACTAAAGATAATATTGAAACTGAAGGTTTATATAACAATAATCTTCATGTATCCTTAAAGAAAATGAATTATGGACAATATTTAATGCAAGCTTTTGCAATATTTCTACCATTAACAAAATATCAACATCCGTTTGAAGAAGTAAAAAAATACATTGATGTGTTTAAAAAAGAAATGGACGAAAATAAGAATATTATATCTCAAGTTTATAATTATCAAGATGTTATTAAAAATAAATCAAATAAGAAAATGTCGGCATTATTAGCAATTGAAGATGCAGGATTAATTGAAGGAAAAATGGAAAACCTGAACTATATTTATTCTCAAGGAGTAAGAATGATGACATTAACCTGGAATTACCCAAATGGAATTGGTTACCCAAATTTTTCTTTGGGTGAAAAAAATCCACTTTATAGTCAACCGAATACAAAAGATGGATTAACTCCTTTTGGGATTGAATTAGTTAAGAAGATGAATGAACTTGGAATAATTATTGATGTTTCTCATCTTTCTGATTCTGGATTTTACGATGTAATAAAATATTCAAAACAGCCGATTGTTGCTTCTCACTCTAATGCTAGAACTGTGTGTGGAGTAGTAAGAAATTTAACTGATGATATGATTTTAAAATTAAAAGAAAATGGTGGAGTTATGGGAATAAACTACTGCTCTGATTTTGTATCAAAAAGCCAAACTAATCAAATTCCGGATATTATAAAACATATTAATCATATTAAGAAAATTGCTGGAGTAGATGTCATTAGCTTAGGTAGTGATTTTGATGGAATCCCTACTCCTCTTGGTATGAGCGATTGTACTAAAACTTTAGCGTTAAAGGATGCATTAGTCAAAGAAGGTTATACCAATGAAGAGATTAAGAAAATTTTTTCTCTTAACTTCTTAAGAGTATTTAAAAAAGTATGTAAATAGGTATTTTTATGAATGGAGTAAGTATTGAACAAATTGATTATCGATATATTTTAATCGATAAGTATAAATCACTTGGATTAAGTGAATATGATGTCATCGTTTTACTTTCGATTGATAATATTTTAAAAAAAGAAAAAGTTCTTATTACCGCAGAACTTTTAGCGTTAAAAATGAACATTGCTGTAAATGAAATCGATGCAATCTTAGTTAGTTTAACAACAAGAGGATTTATTGCTTATGATAATAGCAATGATTCAATTGTTACTACAATTAAACCAACCTATGATATGATTATTGACCTATTTAACATGGATATAATTCGTTTAGCAAAAGAAAACTCTGATAAAGGAAAACAAAGTGAATTACAAAATATCTTTCAAATAATGCAAAATGAATTGGGCAGAACTTTATCGCCTTTAGAAATTGAAAAAGTTAGTGAATGGATTAATCAGGGTATTAAAGAAGAAACAATTGTGGAATGCCTCCATATTTGTCAAAATAAATCCAAGAAAGTTACTATCAATCAAATAGATAAAGCAATTATGAAATATTTATCATCTAGAGATATTGAAAAAGAAGGATATTCTTCAGTAAATGAAAAATGGAAAAAAGATGTTGAAGAAACTATAAAAATTGCTAATGTGAAATGGACATCAAGAGATGAATAAAAAAGTTAAAGAAGTATTTTCCTTTTTAGATAATAAATTTCCAGATGCTCGTTGTGAGTTACATTATCAAAAGGATTATGAACTTTTATTTGCTGTTATGCTTTCGGCACAAGCTACCGATAAAAGTGTCAATAAAGTAACTGAGTTATTATTTGAACAATATTCAACCTTAGAGTTAATAAGTCAAGCCAATGAAGATCAAATAGAAAAAATTATTCATTCAGTAGGATTAAGTAAAACTAAAGCAAGGAATATTTTATTGACAGCGAAAATCTTAGTTAGTCAATATAATGGGAAAGTCCCAAGTAATAAAAATGATCTAATGAAATTACCTGGTGTTGGTAGAAAAACTGCAAATGTAGTTCTAATTGAGTATTTTAAAATCCCGGAAATGCCCGTTGATACTCACGTTGAACGGGTATCAAAAAGAATTGGTTTAGTAAAAGAGAGTTGTTCAACTTTAGAAGTAGAAAATAAATTAAAAAGGATAATACCTAGAGAAATATTAATTAAAGCCCATCATCAATTGATATTTTTAGGAAGATATCTTTGTAAAAGCCAAAATCCATCTTGCAAAGATTGTGATTTACAAAATATATGTGAGCATTATAAGAAGTTATTAAAATAATTGTAGATATATGGAGAACTATATAAAGAAGAGTTATTTGAAAAAGTAATACTAAATTCAAATAAGTATTCTCCTTTTTCTTTGACAAAATATTCAAAATAACCATCTTCTGAGTATAAACTTTCTTTGTTTCCTAAAGGATCAGTTATCATCATTACATATTGCTTTTTTCCAAATAAGCGTTCATATATTGGATCTTCATTAAACTTTGTTTTTACTTGGAAAACCAAGTCAAATAATGAAGTAAATGCTTCAACATTATCTACTGTTTCCAAATTTAATGAAGGTAAAGATTTAACATTTATTTTATTTGGATTAATTAAAGTTTTATCGATCATTATTGATGGAGTGATTTCATTTGGAAGATAAGAATCATCTAAACCTTTAACTAAAGAAATTTCTTTTAGAGATGAAGAATAAGTAAAATTAGTAGGTTGATTAATGCGTTCCATAATTAATTTAAATATTTGCTTTGAAATTTTTTTTCGTGAATCGTTACTGGTAAAATAATTTTTTTTATAAACGGCTTCATCAAATCCGGTCCAAATTACGCAGGTATGGGTTGGATTATAACCGGCAAACCAAATATCTTTATCTGCATTTTTTGGATAGCTTAATTTATTTATTGTTGATATATCATATGCGTTTGTTCCAGTTTTTCCAGCAATAGCAATATTGTTTGGTTTTGCAACAGAAATATTAAGATAATTTTTTTCAATTACCTTATTTAATGAGTATGTCACCATATCCGCACTTTCTTCGCTAATAATTTGTTTATATAAATCTTTTCTTTCGTAAATTATATTTCCTTCATAATCAGTAATACGTTTGATAGTTGAGGGCTTTTGATAGCGTCCATGATTGGCAAGCATTGAATAGCCACCGCATACTTGTAATGGAGAGAGTCCATAAGTCATTCCGCCGATGGCATAACTTGAAGTTAAAACCCCATCGTCCATTAAA
The DNA here is from genome assembly GCA_947593895.1 of uncultured Bacilli bacterium. Lineage (GTDB taxonomy): Bacteria > Bacillota_I > Bacilli_A > RFN20 > CAG-449 > UBA3210. The sequence goes on along the minus strand of CANQDY010000026.1, from coordinate 6,459 downwards.
TCAATTGATTTTAAATACTCTTGTACTTTTTTTATTCCAATCTTGCTTACAACTTGATCAAATAATTTTACTGCGCACGTATTTCTTGAGTAACCTAGAGCATCAATAATTGAGATATTTCCTAAGTATTTTTTATCAGCGTTATGAACTGAGGTATTGGTTCCTTGATAATTATATTCTTCATCTATAACTGTAGATAAAGGATGCAACGATAAATGTTCCATTCCAAGCGAGTAAGATAAAAGTGGTTTGATTGTACTTGCGGGGCTTCTTTTTAAATGAAAACCTCGATTAAATATTTTTTTCCCTACATAATTTCTTCCCCCGATAATACCAATTATACTAGTATTGCTATTATCAATGATTGCTCCACCGATTTGTTGATTATCATCGGTAAAATTAATAACTTTTCCTTCTTGAATTTGGTCAATATAATTTTGTAAATTAGTATCAAGATATGTTTCAACTTTAAGTGGGTGAGTGTATAAGTCTTTTCCACTTATTTGTTTTACTTCTTCATAAACTAAGTCTAGATAAGCTTGAAATGGATATTCTAAATTATCACTTTTTTCTTTTTGATATAAGATTTCGTTAACAGTAATTGATTTAGCAATTTGATATTCCTCATAAGTAATTGCTTTATTTTGATACATACTATGTAGAACTAAATTTTTTCTTTCATTTGTTCTTTCCGGATAGGTAAAAGGGTAGTAATAACTTGGTGATTTAACTAAACCTACTAATGTTGCCGCTTCAACTAAATTGATATTCCATATATTTTTATTGAAAAATGTTTTGCTTGCATAATTAATTCCTGGAACGGATTGTTCAAAATAAACCTTATTGAAATATAGTTCAAGAATTTCTTCTTTAGTATAGTTTTGTTCTAAAATAAAACTTAAATATGCTTCTTTGATTTTTCTTGAATATGTCTTTTCGCTGGTTAATGTTGTATTTTTTATTAATTGCTGGGTAATTGTTGAACCACCTTGAAGTGATGAAGAAAAGAGATTTTGAACTAATGACATGATAATTCTTTTTGGATTAAAACCATTATGATAGTAATATTCGTTATCCTCTATTGATAATAGAGCATCAATCAAAACAGTAGGTAATTGATTAAAACTAACATAATCATCTTCTTTACCCAATAATTCTATTTCATGATGGTAACGATAATAAATTTTTGTTTGATTTATAATTGTTCGATCTGATAAATTAACTTTTGTATTTTTAATATTGGTACTACAAAAGCATCCTATAACCACTAAAAGTAAGAAAGATAATACTAAAATGGAATTAATAAAATGCTGGATAATTTTTTTAAATATTTTTTTTGTTTTCCTCATTGAAGTATACCTGATCAACCACATCTAAGTATTTTAGGCGTGGGATAAAGCCTTGTTCAACTAAGATTCCTTTTTTTCTAATCTCACTTATTGGAAGAGAGATTCTTTCTTTTCTTTTTAAATAAGATTCAATTACATGTTTTGCATCTAGAAGATAAACTTCATTTAATTCAACAAAGTAAATTAGGAAGAATGCAATACCACCATGAAATATTACTTTTTTTAGGTGTTCAATTTGATGAGAGGAAATATTATTGAAAGAAAGAGATGTTTTGGATTTAGTTTCTTTGCATTCAAAATCAACATATTTTCCTCTGTAAACTCCATTGTAATCAGTAGTTGATTGCTTTTCAAAATAGGCATCAATAATTCGAGCATTATGTGCATAATCGACCTTTACGACTCTAATTGGAGTTGGTCTTTTAGTTATTACCGCGCGTTTTTGATCGTCATAATATGCGTTAGAAGAGTTAACAGCATGCTCAAAATCCATGCCACGATTTGCTGCAGAAAAAAACTTTTTTTCTCGAGTTTTTTCTTCTTTATCTTCACGAGTTAAGTTAACATTACTTTTTTGGTTAGGATAATTAATCATAGTTACTTAAGGCTCATATTTATTATGAGCAATCCTTTCTTTGTTTATTCTAAATATTTAGTGATTTCCATATCAAAATCATTAGGTGTTATAATTTCGTTGTTAATTAAACGATTGACAATTCTTTTAACTGGTTGAGGTAGAGATTTAATTTTTTTAAGTACCTTGATATATTCTTGTTTTTTAATAACGATATCGTCCATAAATGCTTTATATAGATTCATTAAATCAATTGCATCATTTAATGGATTGTGGCTTTGACCATATGGCTCAATATTATATAGTTTAAGATAATTGACAAGTGAATAGTTATTTCCATTTTCATCTTTAATATATTGGCTTATAAATGCAAGAAAATCAATTGCGTTCCTACAAATTGAAATACCAATTGATTCATTAGAAGGTTTAGAAATTTTAATTGATTCGATAATCATTTTTATGTCATTATTACCAAATGATATAAAAGCACAATCATCAAATTTACCATCGACAAAGGTTTGAAATTCATTAAGCATTATCTCAAATGTAATGCCATTTTCTTTCAAAGTATCGTTATTAATGCTTGTCATTGATGAAACGATTTTACCAATTGGACCAACACATTTAACATAGCGTTTATATGTTTGATAATTATCTGATATTTTTCCATTTTTATCACAATATACCTTTACAGCACCGATTGCAATAATCTCATGAGAAAATTGAGTTCCTTCAAAGTCAATAAATACTATTTTATGTCGATTTTTAAGTATTTTATTAAATGATTCCATAGATTATCTCCATTCATAAGTATAATTGATAAATTTAAAAAATTAAATAGCACGTTTTATAATTTTTCATATATATAAGTGAACTTAAATGTTCAAAAGTAGGTGAATATATGTATAATTGCCCAAATACCGCTCAAGTACAATGTATTCCTTCCGCGGATGAATGTGGAGTAAGAGTTGTTGTAAGTTCTGATGTTGCAATTACGAGAGTTTGTAATGATATCGCTTATACGGTAACAATTACTAATAACTCGGATCAAGTCTTGAAAAATGTTGTATTAACTTTACCACTTGACAAAGCACTTGCATTAATTCCAAATTCGGTTGAGGTTAATGGTGAAGCAGTAGAAGCTAACTGCCTAGATCAGGTATGTATTGGTGATATTGCTGTAGGTGAAACTGCCACAGTTACTTATCGTACAACTATTATGATCTGCCAAAGATATATTAAAGCTCAAGCAAGGGTTAACTTCTTAGTATGCTGTTGCTTTATGAAGAAAAGACTTTGCGTTACTTCAAATACTAACGTTGTACAAGCATGTTGTTGCTGTAATAGCGCCAATAATTAAGGTATTTTGCTGGAAGGGTGAGGGAAACCTCACTCTTTTTTTGTTGTATTTTAATATAACTCATGTGTTGCTTTTTCAATTTAGATTAACACTTTTGTTAAAAGAATATAAGTAATATTTACTTATAAACACAAATTGTATATAATAAATTATGTTCTAAGTAAGGAGATTTATTTGATGAATTTAGAGTTAGAATTAACTTCACAAAAAATAATGGATAAGGAGTTTCCTGGCAAAAAACCCGGTTATGATCCATTAGAGGTTGATGAATTTCTTGATGTCGTAATTAAAGATTATGTTAAAATGGAGCAATATATTACTGATGTAAATAAAATTGTTATGGAGCTTCAAAAGACTTGTAAAATTTATAAAGAACGACTAGATAATGTTGAAGTTCAAAACGAAGTATTAAATGAAAAACTCAGTAATATTTCTGAAAATGACGATAATGTAAGTTTGTCAAATATTGACTTATTGAAGAAAATATCTTTATTGGAACAAGCCTTATTTAAGGCTGGAATTGATCCTAACTCGATTAAATAACATTTGACCTGGATAATTGCTGGTATATTTAATATCAGAGGAAAGTCCATGCTCGCACAATCTGTGATGATTGTAGTGTTTGTGCTAAAGGAAAAAATAACTTTAGGTAGGTGGGAGCACCTAACGGCAAAGAAAAACCTAAATTGAAAAACATGGTTCGACTTTTGAAAGTGCCACAGTGACGTAGTTTATATGAAAGTATAAAGTGGAACGCGGTAAACCCCTCAAGCGAGAAACCTAAATTTGGTAAGGGAAGTCAATAAGAAGAAACGAATTTAAATTGACATGCTATGTGCATAGATAAATAATTATCCTCGACAAAACATGGCTTACAGGGTCAAATACTCAAATATTAGTTAGAAAGGATTTTAATATGAATTTACCTAATAAAATAACAACATTTAGAATGTTCTGTGTAGTAATAATTGATTTCATTCTTTTATTTCCATGGGTGGATTGTGGCGTAAAAATGCCTATGGTTTTTGATATGATTTCGCTTGAATATTTTATTAGTTTTTTTCTATTTGTAATTGCTTCATTTAGTGATTTCTTAGATGGATATATTGCCAGAAAGAATAATTTAGTGACAACATATGGAAAGTTTATGGATCCAATTGCTGATAAACTCTTAGTTGATTCAACTATTATTATATGTGCGATTAAACTTCCAAATTTAGTCCCTGCAATTGTGGCAATTATTATGATTGTTAGAGATTTATTAGTTGATGCGTTAAGACAACTTGCTTCAACAAAAGGTGTAGTTTTGGCAGCGAATATGTGGGGGAAAATTAAAACAGTAACGCAAATGGTAGCGTTATCCTTTGTTTTATTAAATGATTGGCCATTTAGTTATATCGCATCTCATATGTTAAATTATTATCCAATTACCACAATTATTTGTTATATAGCTTGCTTGTCTTCTTTTGTTTCAGGTGTGTTATACTTTACTAAAAATATTAAAATATTTAAGGATGGAACTAAATGAGAGAAGAAGTAATTGAATTATTTAGAAATAGTCATTTAACTTTAGGTTCGTGTGAGTCTTTAACTGGAGGTTTGTTTTGTTCAACAGTTTGTTCATATCCTGGTGTATCATCGTTTTTTAAAGGTTCGATTGTTTCATATTCAAGTTTAGTGAAAAACAAACTTGTAAAGATTAAACAAACTACGATTGATAAATATGGAGTAGTATCAAAACAGATTGCAAGAAATATGGCGAAAAACGCCAAGAAACTGCTTGATGTTGAAATTTGCATTTCTTTTACTGGAAATGCTGGACCAAGTGTTTTAGAAAATAAGGAAGTTGGTTTAGTTTATATTGGATTAGCTTATCAAGATAAAGTTAAAACTTATAAGAAAGTGTTTCATGGTGATAGAAACCAAATTAGGGAACAGGTTGTTGATGAGGGATTTAAAATATTAAAAGAATTTTTTTCTAAAACCTTAAAAATTGATAATAAAAATAATTAGGAGGACTATTTATGGCAAACGAAAAAACAAAAGAAGAAAAATTAGAAGCGACATTTAGAGATATTGAAAAACTTTATGGTAAAGGTTCTGTAATGAAACTAGGAGATCGCCCGGTATTAAGTGTTGATACAATACATTCGGGTTCGATTTTAATCGATAATGCTTTAGGTATTGGTGGATATCCTAAAGGAAGAATTATTGAAATATATGGTCCTGAATCAAGTGGTAAAACAACACTGGCTTTGTCTGCTGTTGCAGAATGTCAAAAAGCTGGTGGTAGAGCGGCATATGTTGATGCAGAGCACGCAATTGATCCAACTTACGCAAAACAATTAGGTGTCGATACAGATGAATTGATCTTATCTCAACCTGATCATGGTGAACAAGCATTAGATATAGTAGAAATGTTAGCTAGAAGTGAAGCAATTGATATAATTATTGTTGACTCAGTTGCTGCTTTAGTTCCTCAATCTGAACTTGAAGGAGAAATGAGTGATAATTCTGTAGGCGCTCATGCTCGATTAATGTCAAAAGCAATGAGAAAATTAGCCGGTGTACTTAATAAAACAAATTGCACAGTTATATTTATTAACCAACTTCGTGAAAAAGTTGGCATCATATATGGTAATCCAGAAGTTACAACAGGTGGACGTGCATTAAAATTCTATGCATCAGTTAGAATTGATATTAGAAAAGGGGAACCAATTAAAGAAGGAGATAAAATTGTTGGTAACCAAGTTAACATTAAAATAGTTAAAAACAAAGTTGCCCCTCCATTTAAAAGTTGTAAAATTGATTTAATATATGGGAAAGGACTATCAAAAGTAAGTGAAATTCTTGATTTAGCGTTAGAATGTGGTTTAGCTAAAAAATCTGGATCATGGTTTGAAGTTTTAGGCGAAAAAGTTGGTCAGGGAAAAGATAATACGATTTCATTCTTAAATGACCATCCAGATATTTATAACTCATTGTTGAATCAGGTAATGGATAAGATACAAAATAAATCTGAAGAGTAAAAAGAAACTAAGAAGTCGTAGAGATTTCTTAGTTTTTTATTATATAAAAATTTTAATAAATCAGTGGATTATGTAAAATAAAGTTGAAATTTAACTAGTAAAAGCAATAATCTTAACAGGTATAATTGAAATAACATAAGTATTATC
>CANQDY010000025.1 GCA_947593895.1 uncultured Bacilli bacterium | reverse complement strand
TCTAATTCACTTTTGTTTTCTATATCTGTTATTTTGTTTAAATATGATTTGAATGATTGATAATTAGATTCATTATATGACGAGTTTAGTATGAAAATCGCATTTGAACAATTAATTATATTACCTCGATTATCATAGAAAAAACCTTTGTCAAAAATATCATATAAGAAGTCTTTTATTTCATTTGTAGCCTTGTCAAAATCCTCAATTATAATTAAAGAATTAGGACAACCATTAAGACATTTAACTAAAGGCGATACTGATTCTAAATAACTATTAGAACTTGAATTAATTAATCTACTTAGCCCATTCAAATCCCGATAAGAATTCATATTTAATGTTAAAGTATGTTGCATTGAAAAATAACATTTTGCAATGATTTCTGCACACTTTGTTTTTCCACATCCTGATGGACCATTAAATAAAAACACACCAAGTGGACGATCCTTATCATTTAATGATAATTCAATTAATCTAAATTCTTCTATAATCTCTTTAATCGCTCTATCTTGACCTATCAAATTATCACTTAATTGTTTTTGCAAAGAGGAAAGTTTATGATAATTTGTTACTACTTTATAATAATTTTCCATTGTACGATAAATATCTTCTTTAGTTAAATGTCCATTTGCATCTACACAAGAATTATCAAGCACATCAATGGCTTTATCAGGAAATCTCTGATTAACTAAATATTTTTTTGACACATTTACAATCTCTTCCAACAAATAATCATCAATTTTAATTCGATAAAATTTTTCGTATATTGGCTTTATTTTGGTAAGAATATTTAATGTTTCGCTATCAGATGTTTCTTCGACTCTGATTATTTGAAATCTCCTTTTCAACGCCTTATCCTTTTCAAAAGTTGCATTAAACTCTTCTTCGGTTGTCGCACCAATTATTTGAATTTCTCCACGAGAAAGATAAGGTTTTAGAATATTTGAAGCATCAATCGCACCTTCTGCACCTCCAGCCTTAACAATAGTATGAATTTCATCGATGAAAAGAATTGCGTTTCCATCTTCTTGAACTTTTTTTATGATTTTTTTTATTTTTTCTTCAAATTCCCCTCGATACTTGGTTCCAGATACTGTCGATGCTATATCCAGTTCATAAATATTCTTATCTTTTAAAGAAGGAACTTTATTTTCAATAACATTCTTGGCAAAAGTTTCTACAATTGCACTTTTACCAACTCCTGGTTCTCCAATAAGAATTGCATTAGGTTTATTTCTTCGACTTAACGCATTGGTTAATTGCTTTAATTCTTTTTCTCTACCAATTAAAGGATCTTTATTATCAACTCCTAAAAGATGGAGGTCGACAATTGATGATAATTCTGACTTTTTCTTCTTTACATTATTAATACTCTTTATTAATGAATTTAAATTTACCTTTTCTTTAGTTAATAATTCTGTCGCTACATTTTTGTTTGATAAAAGAGCGACAGAAAGGGATTCAACACTAATAACTGATTCCTTATTTTTATCACTGATTCTCATCGAGTCCGCAAGCAATTCCTTTAATTCAAAAGTATATTGTACATAAATGTTATTATCATCTGTTTCTTGATATAATCCCCTGATTTTTTCTTTCATTGATAAAAAATCTACACCTAATTTATTTAATTCTTTGGATATCTGATTATCTTTGCATTTTAAAAAGCTTAGTAAAAGATGCTCGCTACCTACTGTTGGGTGATTAAATTCAAAAGCTAAGGCCTCAGCTAAAGAAATAATTCTTTGCGATGCACTAGAAAATTTTTCCAGCATGTTTTTTTTCCTTTCATTATTTAATTTATGTTATTACATATAGAATTATTGCCAGAAACCAAATTATTAAACAAAATTAGTTTATTTATTATTGATTGATTATCATTATATAAAGCAAATTTTAAAACAAGTAGTTTCTGACAATATAACTTCAATTTTAATTCAAATAAAACTATCAGAAACAGTTATTAATGTTTATCAAAATCAATTAAAAGATAAAAAACTAACTTAAAATAATATTATTCAAATCAATGATAATAATACTTTAATTGATTTCAAATAAACTAACTTACAATTATGGATAAATAGATGACATAACAGAGAAAACAAAGTACACAAAAAACACATTACAATATTGTAGATAACATAATACTAAGAGCACTTCTAAGTTTGATAGATAATATCAAATCTATTAGGAAGAGTAATATTACAATTTAATATTATTTATTAAATATTTTTGCATTTTTAACTATTTTAGAAATTTAATTCTTTTGCCTATCTGATTAAGAAAACTTAATGCTGAATATCAATAATTCTACTCAGGAAAAAAATTGATAACTGAGCTGGAATACCTACTAAAAAAATTAAAGCCAGATTGTACTTATAATATTGAACATAGATAGCTGTCAAAAGACTCCATAACAATATGGTCGCTAATAAAAAAGTCATTACTGGCTTTTTTTCTTTGCGATATAAATATATCGGTGGTAGAGTTGAAGCAGGAATCCCCCATAAAAAGCAAGTCCAAGCATTATTAATTTTATTTTGGTATAAATAAATAAAAACAATTGCTATGATTGTCCAAAAAATTGAAATAATTAAAACACTTAAAATCAATTTTCTCTTTCTTATCCCATCCGAATCAAGAAATTGAGCTTTTTTTTCATATCCATTTTCAGTTAATAAACAATCAATTGTCACGCCAAAAGTACTTGCAAGTGTAATTAACACTTCAATATCAGGAATCGTTTCCCCTCGTTCCCAACGGGAAACTGCATTCGCAGTATAATTAAATTTATTTGCCAAATCTTGCTGGGTTAGTCCCTTCATTTTTCTTAACTTATTAATATTCTTTCCAATTATTTTTCCAATTTCCATACTAGATACTCCTTCATACGGTTAATAGTATTTTAATAAAATTAAACTTTTAGTTCTACAAAAAATATATAAATTAAACTTTTAGTTCATCTATTAATTTATTCGTTTACAAATTTCCATATCGGTACATTATATTTTTTTTTAGGTCATTGTATTATTATATTGAGGTGCGTATTATGAAAATTACAATTATTTGTGATGTTTTAGGTAATCCTAACAACGGAACAACTGTTGCGGCATTAAATCTTATCAAAGCATTAAAAGAAAAAGGTCACGATATAAAAGTAGTTTGTAATGATGAAGATAAAAAAAATTTAGAAGGATTCTATGTCGTTCCAGAAAAAAATTTATTATTTTTAAATTACATCGTTCATAAAAATGGTGTTAAATTTTCAAAGGTTGATAAAAAAGTTCTGATAGAAGCATTAAAAGATGCAGATATGGTTCACATGATGCTACCATTTGCACTATCTCGTTTTACAGTTAAGTATTGTCGAGCACATAAAATTCCTACAACTGCTGGATTTCATGCCCAAGCCGAAAATGTTACCAGTCACTTGTTCATGAAAAATATCGAAACTGCCAATAAAATGGTTTACAAATTTTTCTATAACAAATTTTATAAATATGTTGATAGTATCCACTACCCAACTCAATTTATTAAGGATACATTTGAAAGTGTAGTTGGTCCAACAAATGGGGTAGTCATTTCAAATGGTGTTAACTCCATATATACCAAGCATAAAGTAAGTAAGCCAAATGAACTAAAAAATAAATTTGTAATTCTTAACATTGGTCGATATTGTAGTGAAAAGAACCAAAACGTCTTAATCAAAGCTATAGGTCAATCAAAATACAAAAATATGATTCACCTTATTTTAGCGGGTTGCGGTCCCGATAAACATAGATTAATGCGTTTAGCTAAAAAAAATAATATTGAATGTGAGTTTAATTTCTATTCTCGGGCTCAATTATCAGATGTTATTAACTATGCTGATTTATATTGTCATCCTGCAGAAATTGAAATTGAATCAATTTCTTGTATTGAAGCTATCTCATGTGGTTTAGTTCCAATTGTTGCTAATTCAAGAAAATGTGCAACTAAATATTTTGCAATTGATGAAAAATCTTTATTTGAAAATAAAAACTCTTCCGATTTATGTAAAAAAATTGAATATTGGATTGAACACCCTGAGGAAAAAGAACAATACTCTCAAAAATATTTAAATAATTCATTCTGTTTTGATCAACAATTATGTATGGATAAAATGGAGAAATTTATTTTAAAAAACTACTACGCTCGCAAAAAAATGGAAATTAAATGAAAAAGACAATTTACTATTCTAATGAATTATCAGACGATTTTTCAAACACTAATATTAAAAGAAAAAAACTCGGTTCAAAATTTAAATATGTTCACAAAAATATTTTCTGGAGGACCATTTGTTTTTTTATATACTTTATTGTTGCACTTCCTCTTGTATTTATAATTAATAAGATTCTCAATCATCAAAAATATAAAAATAAAAAGGTATTAAAACAAATAAAGAATAGCGGATATTTTATCTATGGAAATCATACAAGTTGCATTAATGATGTTTTTTCAGTTCCTTACTTGGTATTTCCAAAAAGAAATTATGTTGTCTGTAATCCAGATGCTACATCCATACCTTTTTTAAGAAACTTAGTACAAATGCTAGGTGCAATTCCTCTCGCAGACACATTTAAAGAGCAAAAAAATTTTATAAATTGTATTGAAAAAAGAATTAATCAAAAACAAGTTATAACCATTTACCCGGAAGCACATATTTGGCCTTTCTACACAAAAATCCGTAACTATACTTATAATTCGTTTAAATATGCCGTAAAGCTTAATAAACCTGTTTTTTCAATAACTACTTGTTATCAAAAAAGAAAAATTTTAAAAAGACCAAAAGTTGTTTCTTATATTGATGGACCATTTTACCCTGATCAGAATCTTTCAATAAATGAAGCAAGTAAAGAATTAAGAGATAAAGTTTATAATATAATGTGTGAAAGAGTTAATACTTATTCAACATACGAGTATTATCAATATATAAAAAAATAAATTTTAGATAAATAGATTTGATGTTAAGTCAATAGTAATAAATTTTTTAAACTTTTGTTTATGTTATTTTTATTATTTGTTTTTTATTTATACTAGTTTTATCTAAATTTACTTTTGAATATAAACTCAAAAATTAAGAAGTTATATCTAAGGATAAAAAATATAAAATAATCTAGAATAAAAAATCAGAAAGAAAATAATTTTTATAATTTAGCTAAAGATATGGTTTTAGAGTTAAATTTAAGACTATATCTTTTTTTCAATTTCATTTTTTATATATTAATTTTTTTGTTTCTAAATTTTACTAGGTAATCTATTAAAAACAACAAGTAATATTTTTCCACAAGCCACTTGTTTTGAACACTTAAAGAATTATCAATTGCTTCAAGAATATTTTTGAAGAAGGATAGCTCGATCGTGACATAGTTGTTGCAAAATTTGCAACAACTGATAATATAAAGAATATTTATTATACCTTAAATCAATTCACCAGCAAACAACTCACTATTACATACAAGGACGTAGCTCGATGCTTTGCAAAAATTCGATAGTAATCTAAAGACTTGTTTTTTAAAGATATATTCAACTTAATTATTTAGCTTAAATACTGCCGAACATAGTTCACCATATTTAAATTTTATAAATTCAGCAATCCCATGAACCTTATCGGGATTAAGTTTAGTAGTACCCGAAATAAGTAATTGCCTGATAAATGAATTTTCAGAAGCAATATTTTTTAATGAAAAGTCTATATATTTGCTGTCAAGTTTTACATAATCCCAATCTAAAAACACATCTGTTACTCTTTTCCCTTTTAGATTTTTATACTTATCTCCTTTAGTAGAAACAATTTCCAAACCATTTTCAACTCGGTTTCTAGGAGAAATACCTATGTAAAGATTATTTTCAATCTCAACAAAAAAATATAATTCATAATCACAAGCTAACTTACTTTCTATTTTGAATACCAAAGCCGGCCAGGTGCGATTCTTGCCAGTATAGTAATTTTCAATAGCTTCTTTACCGTATTCATAAATCGACAAAGTTGTCTTGAATCCTTTATATTCTAAACCATTTTGCAACTCCTTTTGCAACACAATAAAAAATTCACGCATGATATTTGTCAATATTTCTCTTTGCTGACATACCAAAGTATTGACAGCAATTATATCGTTTGCCGATTTTAAAATATAATCTTCCGTTGCCATAAACCGATCTGCTCCCGTTAATTTATCTATAATCTTTATATATTGTTGAATTATTAAACAATAATCTTTTTTATTCTTACGCAAATCTATAATACTTTGCAACGCATTTTTTACATGCTTCTTTAAAGTAATGTTATTTGAAATACCCGTGCATGACTGCCGTGTATCGGGTGTTAAATAAAAAATATTTTTGCTTGAAAAACCTGCATCTTTCAAATATCTTTGATAGCGGTTTATTTGGTCTGGCTGTTCACCTGCCCATATTTTTAATTCCACCACATACTGATTTTCGTCAACTGTTATAAGATAATCTAATCGACCATAATTTGTCCAAACTTCCCTTTGAATTTCCAAACATGACGCATTATCGCAAAAAACGCCGATCTCATTTAAAAAAATTTTCAGATTTTTATCATCAATTTCATTGTTTTCACTTTCAAAAGGTTTCAAAATATAATATAAAAAGGCAGAATGTGCAGAAACTTCCTTATTTTCCATGCTTAAAATTGAAAATAAGTTTATATCATCTAATGGTCGAAATTTATGATTATTTCGATAAATTTCAGCGCTTTTTAATAAAGCAGAAAATTGAAAATCATCCATAATTTTTCTCTTTTTTAATTATATTAGAACAGTGATTTTTTATCAACTTTTATAAAACATGTTGATTATGACTTACCTTTTTAAGTTATCAGCTTGCCTATCCTTCTTCTCAAAATCATTGCTTTAAATTTTTTTGAGTTCCTTTTTATTTAATTCTAAGGTTGGACTTTCTAACCTATCCTCTACCAAAACAAAATTAAGATTTGGTGGAACGCTTTTTATTATGTATCTGTTTTATTGAGTACATTTATTATTTATAGTTATACAATATTCTTATTAAATCCAATATATGTTTCCAATATTAACTTTAGTTGTAAACTACATTTGTAATAATTACATTCTTTAGCAAACAGATAAGCATTTTCTGTTGTTGAAAGATTATTATCTAAATACTTTATAATTTGATTACCCATATCCTCTGCATTAATGGATAATATACAATTGATATTATCAATCAAAACATCACCTGTTAAATGAGTATTAAATGTAAATATCTGAGTATTAGTAATCATCGCTTCAAGTATTGTTAATAGTTCTCCTTCTGTTTCTCTGGTTACAATAAAGAATTTACTATGTAACATCGCTGATTTAAACAAATCCTCATTTAAAAAAGATTTATAAATAAAATTTCTCGGTGCAGTTTTAATTAGTTTTTTTATTCTCCCCGCTGTTCTAATTTTTATTTTTGGGCCGAAAATAAAGAAACGTAAATCACTTAACATTCTAGCAAGTGACACTAAGTCAAAGACATCTTGATAATTTTTTAAATTAACTACCGCTAAACCAAACTGTTCATTTTTCACAACTCCCGCATATTGATAAAACGAATCCTTTTCTAATTCACTGATATTAGTAAATCTTTCTTCTTCTATCGGTGGAGTCATAATTTCAATTGGCGTTTTTACTTCATTTGCAATCAAAATCATTTTATCTGCCTGACAAGATACGATAACTAAATTAACTCGATTTAAAATTCTCTTTTCTTCAAACGGAATGACTATATCACTGATACCATCAGTTCTAGTTAATTTTTTATTAACAAAATAGTTTACGATGACTTTCTTTTTTAATTTTTCTTTAACATAAACTATTTCAGTTTTCTTCGACATATCAACAAAATGAGCAAAATCAAAATTTTGCTCACTATTTGTCACTACATCAATTCCCATCAAATAATAAAGACTAGCTAAATCACGATGCAATCGACGGCTGACATGATTAATATCCAATTTAAATTCTTTACATAAATAAACTTTCATATCGATTAAATTTATTCTTTATTTTCTGTATTTTCTTCTGTTTGCGTGCTATCTTTTTGACCTGTTTCAGTATTACCAAGATTTTCTTCATTATTCTCTTTGCTTGTTTCCTCAGGATTTTCTTTAGATTCTTCCTCAGTTGCTTTTACAACTGCGATTGAAGAAACTTGTTCATTATCTTTTATTCTGATAATCTTGACACCTTGAGTATTTCTACCAACAACGTTAACTTCTTTCAATGATGTACGAATTAAGATACCATCAATAGTTATTACCATAATATCTTCATTACCATTGACTGATTTAGTAGTCAAAATCTTTCCTGTTTTATCAGTCATATTCATGGTTGCTACACCTTTTGATCCTCTTTGAGTCAAACGATAATCCTCTATTTTAGATAATTTACCATAGCCGTGTTCTGAAATAACGAATATTAAGTTACCTTCATCTCCTGTTGATAGGCCAACTACATGCCCTCCATCAACATTCATTCCCTTAACACCAGAAGCAGTTCTTCCCATTGCACGAACATCTTCCTCATGGAATTTAACCATTTTCCCATTGTCACAAGACATACAGATGATTGAATGACCAGTAGTTAATTTAACATCTACTAATTCATCGCCTTCACGCATAGCAATACATTTTTTACCATTTTGACGAATTAATTTAAATTCTTCAATTGAAGTACGTTTTACAATACCATCTCTTGTTGCGAAAAATAAGTGTTGTCCTGTGACATATTCATCAAAAGTAACAATTGATCTAATCTTTTCTTCTTTTTCAAAATCAAATAAATTTATATATGGTGTACCTTTTGAAGTTTTTGTGGCCGCTGGAACTTTATATCCTCTGATTCGATAAACTTTACCTAAATTAGTAAAGATCAATAAATCAGCATGAGTTTTTGAATAAATAATTTGTTCAACTAAATCATCATCATGCGTGGACATTCCTTTAACACCTTTCCCACCTCTTTTTTGACTTCTGAACGAATCAGGATCTTGGCGTTTGATATATCCTCCTGAGGTAATAGTAATAATAATATCTTCTTGAGGAATTAAATCTTCATCATCAATCATTGAGGTATCATTAGAAATTTCAGTTCTTCTCTCATCACCATATTTTTGTTTAATTTCTTCTAGTTCTTTCACAACAATATCAACAACTTTTTGATGATCCGTTAAAATAGCACGATACTCCATAATCGCTTCATTTAATGAATTAATTTCACCTACGATGCTTTCCCTTTCTAAACCAGTCAATCTCGCTAATCTCATATCAAGAATTGCCTTAGTTTGAACATCAGTTAAGTTAAATCTTTCCATTAAGGAATTTTTCGCTATTTCATTTGTTTTGGAAGCACGAATAATTCTGACTACTTCATCAATATTATCAATTGCGGTTAATAATCCTTCTAAGATATGTAGACGATCGAGGGCTTTATTTAAATCATAACGTGTTCTTCTTTCAATAACCTCACATTGGAAATCAAAATAATCTTTTAACACTTCAGTAATTGACATAATTTTTGGCTCTCCATTATGAAGCGCCAACATGATAATTCCATAACTAACTTGTAATTGAGTTAATTTAAATAACTGATTCAAAATTACTTCAGCAACAACATCTTTTCTAACTTCGATTACTACACGAATTCCCTCTTTATTTGATTCATCACGAATATCAGTAATTCCATCGATAATTTTTTCATGAACTAATTTTCCCATTGCTTCAATCATCGCAGATTTATTTACTTGATAAGGAATCTCAGTAATAATAATTCTCTTTTTACCATTATGCATTTCTTCAATTCTGGTCTTAGAACGAATAATAATCGATCCTTGACCAGTTTCATAAGCTTGTTTGATTCCACTTCTTCCTAAAATGATACCGGCTGTTGGGAAATCAGGTCCATAAAGATAATTCTCCATAATTTCAAGTGGAGTTAATGTTGGATTTCTAGCAATAGCTTGTACTGCATTAATTGTTTCAATTAAATTATGTGGAGGAATATTAGTGGCCATACCAACCGCAATACCATTTGATCCATTAACTAATAAGTTAGGAAAACGTGAAGGTAATACAATTGGTTCTTGTTCTTCACCATCATAGTTATCCATAAAATCGACAGTATCTTTTTTAATGTCACGAACCATTTCAAGAGCAATCTTACTCATTCTTGCTTCAGTATAACGCATAGCTGCAGCGCCATCACCATCAATAGAACCAAAATTGCCATGTCCATCAACTAAGGTATATCGTACTGAGAAAGGTTGAGCAAGTCTTACTAATGCCGAATAAATTGATGAGTCACCATGTGGATGATAACGACCCATAACATCACCAACGATACGAGCACATTTTTTATGTGGTTTATCTGGTCCATTTCCCAATTCATTCATACCAAAGATGATTCTTCTATGAACTGGTTTAAGTCCATCTCTTACATCTGGTAAAGCACGAGAAACAATAACTGACATTGCATATTCTAAGAAAGAACTTTTAACTATTCCTGCTAAATCTTTATCGATTAGTTCTGGAACAATTCCCTCTTCAATATTCTCTAATTCTTGTTCGTCAATTGCTTCATCTATTATTTTTTCATTTTCTTCATTAACTACTTCTTGTTCGTTATCTTTGTTTTCTTCGTCATCGAAGTTTTCTATTTCTTTATTATCTTCAATCATTTTTTACCTCCTACGGCTAGAAATCAATATTCTCTACGAATTTTGCATTTTCACGAATAAAATCTTTTCTAGGTTCAACACGATCACCCATAAGTTCATCGAAAATAGTATCTGCCTCAATGGCATCTTGCATTGAAACTTTAATCATTTTTCTTCTTGATGGATCCATTGTTGTTTCCCATAATTGAGTATAATCCATTTCACCTAAGCCTTTGTAACGTTGAATTGATAAACGTTTACTTGCTTCAGGACCAAGAGTTTTCTTTAATACATTTAATTGTTCGTCGTTATAGCAATAATAATCTTTATTACCTCTTGATGCCTTATATAGAGGTGGTTGAGCAATATAAACATATCCTTGTTCAATTAATGGTTTCATATAACGATAGAAAAATGTTAATAACAATATTCTAATATGTGATCCATCAACATCAGCATCAGTCATAATTACAATTTTATGATAACGAATTTTAGAAACATCAAATTCAGATCCAAATCCTCCACCAATTGCAATAATCAAATTACCAATTTCAGCATTTGCTAAAGCTCTCTTTGGTAAAACTTTTTCAACATTAAGAATTTTACCCCTTAAAGGAAGAATTGCTTGAGTTTCACGATCTCTGCCTTGCTTTGCGCTACCACCTGCAGAATCACCCTCAACGATATATAATTCACACTTCTCTGCTTCTTTTGAGGCACAATCAGCCAATTTACCAGGTAGAGAGTTAATATCTAATGCGGTTTTTCTTCTAGTGTTTTCTCTTGCCGCTTTTGCCGCTAAACGAGCGTTTGCAGCTAAAGTAACTTTCTCCATAATTAATTTTGCGAGTTTAGGATTTTCATTTAAGAATCTTTCTAATGCTGTCCCAAAAATATTTGAAACGATTTTTCTAACTTCAAAGTTACCTAAACGACCCTTTGTTTGCCCTTCATATTGAGGATCTGGGTGTTTAATAGAAATAATTGCAGTTAATCCTTCCCGACAATCATCTTGAGTCAATGAATCATCATTTTCTTTAATAAATTTATTTGTTTTTGCATAAGCATTAATTACTCTAGTTAAAGCTAAACGGAAACCTTCTTCATGAGTTCCTCCATCGCCAGTATTGATATTATTACAAAAAGAATAAACACTTGGGGAATAAGTATCATTATATTGCATAGCAATTTCCACTTTAATATCATCTTCCTTACCCTCACAATAAATGACATCTTCACTCATAGCCACACGATTTCTGTTTAAATATTGGACATATTGTTTAACTCCTCCTTCATAGCAGTAAGTTTCGTGAAGCCAATTCTCTTCATTATCATCTCTTTCATCATTAATAATGATTTTAACGCCTTTATTTAAAAATGCCATTTGTCTTAAGTGATCACGGATAATATCAAAATTAAATTCAGTAGTTTCTTTAAAAATAATTGGATCAGGCTTAAATTCAACAATAGTTCCTGAATCTTCACAATCACCAATTCGAGTACATGGTTTAACAGTATGACCGCCATTTTCAAATCTAATAGTATAGATTCCACCATCTTTATGAACCTCAACAGTTAACCATTCTGAAAGAGCGTTAACAACGGAAGCCCCAACACCATGAAGA
>CANQDY010000024.1 GCA_947593895.1 uncultured Bacilli bacterium | reverse complement strand
GTTCCTCAAGTGGTAATTCAGTTATTTTTGTCATTACTGCCATGTAAACTTAAATCCACCAGGCATTGTTGTACTTCCACTTGATGACATAAATAAACGATAGCAGATAACCGCGACAATCGCTGCTGCTAGACATGCCATAATCGCTGCCAAAGTAAATGCCTCACCACCAGAAATCATTGTCATTTCAAGTTCGGATATAACTTGCATATTTGTTCACCTCCACTATATTTATTGTCGTTAATTTTTATTTTTGTAAAAATAATATTTTTCTCATATTAATTTCTACAAATTGTGACATATAAAATTTAGATAATTAATATGGTGATAAAAATGAACGAAGAAAATTATTTAATTACAAACAATGAGCAACTGGATATGATGGTCAGTTCGCTTGAAAAGTTGTTTTTGTCTTTAACAAAACCGATTAATTTGAAATTATCTGTAACAAAAGAAATGCTAGATAAAACGATAAATGCGGTTGTTCCTCGCTTGAGATTTTCGGATTTAGGAATTATTTCTCATCTCCAGATCTTAAATCGGGATTATTTAATTTATGATGAGGATTATTTTTCTCTTAATCATGTAATTAAAGAAAAGTGTATTATAAAATTTGAAATACCTAGAGATATGACACTTCAAATATACTCGCATGTTTTAATTTTAAACCAAGTAAAAGGAACTATTTTTTTAATGGATGATGATGCAAGTGTATATTGTGAAAGTTTAGATGGTGCAAAAATAGTAACAAGGAAGAATTCTAAAGATAATTTTACACATAATCAAATTTTCATTAAAGGAGACGATTTACTATGAAAGAAGTAGTAGTAGTTACAAGTGGCAAAGGTGGTGTCGGTAAATCAACATTGTCATCGATGATTGGATTATCACTTTCACAAAAATATCAGGTTTTATTAATAGATGCCGATCTTGGATTAAAAAACCTTGATTTAATTTTTAATGTAAAATCATCAAATTATGATATAAGTGATGTTGTTAAGGGAAGATGTGAAATAGACCAAGCAACTATAAAAATTAAAGAAAATTTATCATTATTAAATCTTTGCATGTCTTCTGATGTTAGATCATTTCCAAGTTATTTATTAGAAACAATTATTGATGAATTAAAGAATGACTTTGATTATATTATTGTTGATTCCCCAGCCGGAATTGAGCAAGGATTTTTCAATACCTTAAGTGTATGTACAAAGGCAGTTATTGTTCTTAATGATGAGATAACTTCATATGAGGACGGAAGAAAAATTCAACGACTTTGTAAAATTAATAATATTAAAAACATCATTTATGTAATGAATCGATTTGATAAAAAATATTCAATAAGAGATTATGTCAAAACTAAATTTTCTTATTATTTTAATGTGACTGAGTTAATTTTTATTAATAATGTTGTTGGTAATTTCTATAAGAAATATCGGATCATTTCACATAATAAAGAGTTTGATGAGTTAATTAATCAAATACGGAAAGGGAATACAATTTTATTAGTCTAGGATTTAAATAATTGAATATAATTTATCGAGGGAAAAGAATATGGAAAATGTTAATTCAATCAGAAAAAGAATAAATAAAAGTAAAAAAAATCTTATTTTCAATATTTTAAGTGTCATCTGTGGTGCACTTTCAATTGTTCTTGGTGTACTAATATATATGAAGAAAGATCAAAATGCGTCTTTTTTGAAAAATAATTTTAATGTTGATACTAATTTTATCGATACAAATACTAAAATTGATTCGTTTTTAAATTCAATTTTTACTTTTCGGTTGACTTCATCAAAAACTCAAACAGTTGCCAGTAATGTTACCTATCTACAAATGGAAGAAAAAAATTTTTTTAGTTGTGAAGGTAATCAAATTCCAGCATTAGATAGTGGAATTGTCTATTATGTTCATCAAGAAGAGGATGCATCTTATACAATTTTGGTGGAATATCAAAATGATATTTTAGTGGGCTATTATAATGTTAGTGATCCAGTTGTTAAAGTTTATGATCAAATTAAAAAAGGTGATTATATCGCAAGCTATGAAAATAGTTTTAAAGCATTATTCAAACAAAATGGTAAATTAACTGCATACGATAAATTGTATTAGCATGCTTTTTATTCATCCATTAACATTAATCTATATTATATTAGGGCTGTTAACTAATCATTTTCATGGAATAATATTTTTGTATTTGTTTGGAATTATCCATGAATTATGCCATGTAATCACAGCTTATATTTTCCATGTTAAAACAAATTCAATTGTCTTGTATCCGACTGGGTTTAAAGCAAATTTAGATGATTATTCATCGCTTAAAATATATCAGCAACTTCTTATTCTTATTGCCGGACCATTAAGTTTTTTTATTAGTTTAATACTAATTAATTTTTTATTTTATTTTGATGTAATATCAATTTATGGAAAAAAATTATGTGAAAACTATAATATGATAATTCTATTATTTAATATTTTACCAATCCATCCTCTTGATGGAGGAAAAATACTTGATATCTTATTCGCTCATGTTTTGAATGAATTTTTTTGTCGGATTTTAAGAATTATTATTTCATTCATTACTTTAGTATGCTTAGTATTTTACATAAAGTCACTAGGCGATTTGCTAATGATTTTGTTTGTAGTATCAAGTTTTGTTACATCTTTTATTCACTTTAGAAGAGATTATAGATTATTCTTGATTAAACGTAAATTTACAACTAATAATTACAAAGTTCGCATAAATAAAAAAATTGAAATATTCCGTTATAAAGATAATTATTACATTGAAAATAAAAAATTGATGAATGAAAAGAAAATTATTGACAGAATTCTGGAAAAATAATGAAATTAGAAATATAAAATAATTATTAAGTTATAAATTAGTGTTTTGTTATACACATTCATTTTTGAATATGATCTAGAATTTCTAAGTGGATTGTTCTTATTTAAAAAATTTTTTGATATGCTATTTAATTGATGCAACATATAAAATTAAAGAGTAAGGATCAATAAACTTGTTTTTTCTTAAATATGATGAATTAGTTATAAATATATGTTAAATCTTAATTATTGAATAATTTTTTTGCAAAATAATCTATAAAGAATGATAATTAAAATTAAATGACTATTTGATAATAAATTCATGTCTAAAATGAAATAATAAGCAAACAAAAAATAAAAATTTTTAAAGATAATTTTAAAGTGATATAAAATGGTAAGCAAAATAAGATGCAAGGAATAAGAAGTTATGTAAGGTAATATTAAATAGAATTTGATATAGGAATAAAGATTAATTTAAATAATGCAAATCTAAATGAATATATTTTGATTAACTTACTAGGAAGTGAAGGAAAAATAAATCTAATAGGATTAGTTCTAGTTTGTTCGTATCGAAGTGAAAAGATAATTATGATTTTGGAAAAAATCTAAAATTAAGTTAATATAAAAAATTGCCAATAGTAATTTTTGATCTAGAAAATAGCGATGGTTCAGTAAATAGTTAAAAAGGTCAGTGAATTGAAAAATAAAGAAAGAGATAGCTTCACAACTCAAAATAATTTAGTAGAGAATCAAAACATCATATCGCTGCAAGAGAACATAGAAAATATTTGTGGTGGTTAATACGATGTTTTAAATATGAAAAAAACTGGTAATAAAGATTGTAAAGTACAAAATGCTGAATATAAAAGTATAAATTACTCTTGTTATTTCATAGAACTTTTCCTAATGATTATGTTGATAAAATCAAAAAAATATGTGAAATATTTGCGAATTTATATTTTTTTCCAATTAGGTGTAAAGTACATTTTTGTTATCAAGAATCATTTATTTCAATTAATGGAAAACATAATGTATATTACTATTACTTTAAGACAAAAAGGATAAGGAATTACTATAAATCTTTGTTCCTGTATTGGAAAATAGGAAATAAGTGAATTAAAATATTTTTTAATTTTAATTTGTATATAACATATTATTTTAAGTGACACTTTTACAAAGATAAAAAAGTAATGAAAGTTTAGAAATTGAAAAAACTAAATATGCATATGATTTGATTTGTGATTATTAAAAAAAAACAAAATAAAAATCAATAGTAAATCCTAATTATTCTTAATCAGTATCAGATAGAATCTCTTGTGTGTTCTTCTTATTATTTATTAAATAATAATTAAATGTCTTGAAAAGACCTTTTCGTTATGTTAAATTACTTATGTTGTCGCCTAATAGAGGGCCTCAACCGCATTAAAAAGGTAACTAACGATTTTTCGACCTTAAGAGCGAGTCTAAGTCTATAGAAAATAGGAGGGAACTTAAATGTACGCAATTATCGAAACTGGCGGAAAGCAAGTAAAAGTCGAAGTTGGATCAAAAATCTATGTTGAAAAGTTAGACGCTGAAGTTGGCTCAACATACACATTTGATAAGGTCTTACTTGTCAGCGATAAGAAAGCTACTGTTGGTAAACCTTATGTTAAAGGTGCTACTGTAACAGCAAAAGTTGAAAAACAAGGAAAAGAAAGCAAAATCTTGGTTTTCAAATATAAGAGCAAAGCAAATTATCGCCGTAAACAGGGACATCGTCAACCATTTACTTGTTTGACCATTGAATCAATCAATGCTTAGTCATGATTAGAGTTAAAAAAATTATTTCAAGAGAAAATAAATTGTGTGGTCTTGAAATTAAAGGACACGCATGTTTCTCTGAACTCGGCAAAGATTTAATCTGCGCTGGTGTTTCTTCAATTGTTACAGGTGGTTTTAATGCTTTGAAAAAAGATGAAATCTCATCAATTACTTTAGAAGAAGGATATGCTAAAGTGGAGTTGACTAGCGATTCGACTTATTCGAATTTAGTCTTAGAAGTAATTCTTGTGCAATTACAAACAATTGAAGTCAGTTATCCGCAATATATTGACATTAAGTAAAATAGAGGAGGTTGCAAAAATGATGTTTATATTAAATATCCAATTATTTGCTTCTAAAAAGGGTGTTGGCTCAACTAAAAACGGTCGTGATTCTGAATCTAAACGTTTAGGTGCAAAAAAATCTGATGGCCAATTCGCAACTGCTGGTTCAATTATCTACCGTCAACGTGGTACAAAAATTTATCCAGGTTTTAACACAATGAAGGGTGGAGATGATACAATCTTCGCAACATGTGATGGAATTGTTAAATTTGAACGCTGGGGTAAAAACAAAACTAGAGCTTGCGTTTATCCAGTTGAAGCTAAATAAATTAGATTAATAAGTACCTGAATAGGTACTTTTTTTAAAAAAGTGTAAAGGAGGTCTCTTATGTTTATCGATAAAGCAAAAATTATATTAAAAGCTGGTAAAGGTGGAGATGGCGCCATATCTTTTCTCCATGAAAAATTTATTGAAAAAGGAGGCCCTGATGGTGGTAATGGTGGTCATGGTGGAAATATTTTTCTAGTGGCCACAAATGATGAAACCACTTTAATTAAATATCGTCATAGTCGCAAAATTACTGCCGAAAATGGTGGTAACGGGGCTAAAAAGAAAATGTTTGGAAAAAAAGCAAAAGACATTTTTCTTAATGTTCCGGTTGGTACAGTTGTATTTCAAGAACCGGAACATACTTTTCTTGCTGATTTATCTAAATCTGGACAGGAATTTTTAGTCTGTAAAGGTGGAAGAGGTGGAAGAGGTAATTCGTGTTTTGTATCTAATACCAATCGAGTTCCTCGAGTCGCTGAAAATGGTTTACCAGGTGAAGAAAAAGAAATTACTTTAGAATTAAAATTACTTGCAGATGTTGGTTTAGTTGGTTTACCTAGTGTTGGTAAATCCACATTGCTAAGCGTAGTTAGTGCCGCTAAACCAGAAATTGCTGACTATCCATTTACAACAATTACTCCAAATTTGGGAATTGTCTATCTTGATGATGGTAGTTCTTTTGTTATGGCAGATCTACCTGGACTAATTGAGGGTGCAAGTGTCGGCAAAGGCTTAGGGTTACAATTTTTACGTCATGTAGAAAGATGTAGAGTATTAGTTCATATTCTTGATATGACCAGAGATGATCCAATAAATGATTTCAATTTAATTAATAAAGAATTAGAAGCTTATGGCTTTAATTTAATTAAAAGACCGATGATTGTCGTTTGTAGTAAAGTTGAAGATACTGATTCAACCAAAAAATATCTTGAAGTTAAGGAAAAATTAAAAGGACAATATGATGTTTGTCCAATTTGTTCGATTATCCATGAAGGCATTTATGAATTATTATATAAATTAAAAGAAACATTAAAGGATGCACCATTTTTTCCACTTTACGAAACAAAAGACCAGGATGTTAAAATTTATGATGCTAAAAAGGATCTTAAACCAGAATTTGAAATTAAGAAAACTAAACCTCATGAATTTGTTATCTATGGAGAAAGAATCGAAAGAACTTATTCATTAATTAATATCTCTACCGATGAAGGTATAATGAAGTTAATTTCGATATTAAGAAACATTGGTGTTGATCAAAAACTTCATGAAATGGGTGCCGAAGATGGCGATAGTGTTATCTTGTGCGACTTTGAATTTGAATTTTTTGAATAAACATAATAATTTTTACAAATATATTTATAGAAAAAAAATAATTTACAATATAAAATATAGAAAGGAGTTTTGGAAAAAATGGAAGAGAAATTTACCAGTGTTCATATTGGATTAATTGCTTCAGGATTAACACTATTTTTTCTTATTCTTGTTTTTCTATTCTTAAGTTAATGTATTATTATTTAAAAGGTGAAATTATTTCAGTATCAAGTGATAATGTTATTATCGATGTTTCTGGTGTTGGGTATCAAGTGCTTATGTCACATCCGGAAACTTTTAGTGTTGGTCAAATTGCTTTAATTTATATAAGTTATATTGTTAGAGAAGATGAACAATACTTTGTAGGATTTAGTTCTTTAAAAGAAAAAGAAGTTTTTACTAAGTTAATCGGATGTAAGGGAATTGGACCAAAAACCGCATTAACAGCTTTAAGAGATATTTCATTAGATGATTTCTTAAAAGCTATTGTAACAAGTGATGTAAATACGTTAAAAAAATTATCTGGAATCGGACCAAAAGCTGCAAGTCAGATAATTCTTGATTTGCGTGGTGTTTTAACAGTAAGTAATAGTTTATCTAAAGAAAAATTAAATCAATCACAAGAAGATGCTAAGACTGCATTAAAAACATTAGGATTTAAAGTTAAAGACATTGAGGAGTGCTTAAGAAAAATTGATGATAATTCATTAAGTACTGAGCAATATATCACACAGGTTTTACGAATGATAAAAAGAGGATAAGATATGAATCAATTAGTTAATCCAGAATCAAGTAGTGAACAGGAAAAAAATGATGAGTTAACTCTTAGACCTTTGACTCTTGATGATTATGTTGGCCAATCTCAGATTAAGGAAAATCTAAGAGTCTTTATTGCTGCTGCAAAAAAAAGAAATGAAACTCTTGATCATGTTTTGGTATATGGACCCCCTGGACTTGGAAAGACAACATTAGCCTATGTTGTTGCTAATGAGATGGGTGGGAAAATCAAATTAGCTAACGGACCATCAATTGAAAAAACGGGTGATTTAGCGGCAATTTTATCAACAATCAATCCGGGTGACATTTTATTTATCGATGAAATTCATCGTTTGCCAAGAGTTGTTGAAGAAATTCTTTATGGCGCAATGGAGGATTTTACTTTGACTCTTATGGTAGGTCGGGATGAAGATGCCAGAAATATTACTATTGACTTAGCCCCTTTTACTTTATTTGGAGCAACTACAAGACCGGGTAATTTATCATCGCCTCTAAGAGATCGCTTTGGAATTGTATCTCGTCTTGACTATTATACAATCGATGAATTGAAACAAATAATTATTAGAACTTCAAAAGTATTTCAAACTCCCATTAACGATGATGCGGCAAGAGAAATTGCTTTAAGAAGTCGAGGAACTCCACGTATTGCGAATAGAATCTATCGTCGAGTTAGAGATTTTGCTTCTTTTAGTGATCAAGATGTCATTACTATAGAAACTTGTTTCGATGCTTTTAAAATGTTAAAAATTGATGATTTTGGTCTTGATGATGTCGATGTTAGATACATTAAAACTTTAATCAAACGTTTCAATGGTGGACCAGTTGGTCTTGAAACATTAGCCTCTACAATTGGTGAAGAAATTGATAATTTAGAAGAAGTTAGTGAACCATACCTGTTAAAGCTTGGTCTTATTAATAAAACGCCAAGGGGAAGAGTGGCAACAGAAAAAGCCTATAAGCATTTTAATATCGATTTATTTTCTAAGGATTAAGTTTGCTTTGATGTTTTAAGCGAATGTTGACACCGATTACACATCCAACGATAATTAATAGACATCGGGTCATTACAATATAAACTGAAGAGATTTGATAGTCTTTATTAATTAGTTTAATCCCATAGACAATTATTAAATAAATTATTGAAAGAAGGATGCCATTGAGCATTCCTCTTTTTTTTTCGACGAGACCATAAACAAAGCCAAGAAGTAGAAATAAAACTAACGATAACGCTAAAAGAAGATTATCATTTACTGTCAAAGAAATAATATTAAATGAATTTAATGTTGAAATAGTAATTGCTAAAATCACTCCAAGAATAATTATGCTAATAAAGGTTAAACTAATGTTAATAAATTTTTGTTTCATATCATGCACCTCATTATTATCTATGAATGAAACTTGTTTTTTAGAAGGGAAATTTATGAACATTGAAGAAATTGGAATGCTAAGTTATAAAACATTAATTTGTTATATATTTTTAATTTTAATTCTTAAGATAATGGGAAAAAGAGAAATTGGCAAACTTTCAACATTTGATTTAGTATGTTTTTTTGTTATAAGTGAACTATTTTCACTAAGTTTAAATGAGCCAAAATCAAGTATTTTGCATAGTATTATTCCAATATCAATAATTGTAATTCTTCAAGTTTTTACTGCTTTTATTTCATTGAAAAATCGCAAGTTTAGAAAATCGATGGAAGGAAGTCCTTCATTTTTAATATATAATGGAAAAGTTGATATAAAGCAAATGAAAAAAAATCGATATAATTTAGATGATCTGATGCTTCAACTACGAGCAAAAGACATACAATTACCAGATGAAGTTCAATTTGGAATTTTAGAAAGTAATGGTGAATTAAATATAATTTTAAAAAGCAATAATGATCTTCTTGATCCTCTACCAATAATTGAAGATGGAAAAATCAATAAAAAAACCTTAAAGCGTGTTGGATTTACTGAAGATGAAATTTTTAACTTAATAAATGAGCAAGGATATCATGATGTTAAAGAAATATTTTTAATGATTCTTAAAAAAGATGGTTCTTTTATCCTTCCTTATGAAAAAGAGAATTAAGTAAATTAAATTCATAATCACATCAATATATGTAGATGTAATTATGGCTATACATAATCCATCAACTTGATATTTATCAATTAAAAGAACCATAAGTATAATTCTAGAAATACTAGATATAACTGTTGATTTGAATGCTTCTTTTGACATTGAGAAAACTGCTAAACAGGTAATAAGTGGAGTTTCAATATAGTAAATTATAAAGAATAATGAATATTTTTTAATTATTTCTGCACCATAAGTCTGACCATATATTAACGAAGATATTTGATTGCTAAACAAGTAAAATGTAATTGAAATTATTAAACCAATTCCAAAGCAAAGTGAAACAATTTTTAAAATATATTTTTTCATAGAATAATAATCATTTTTCCGAATTAATTGACCTAATGTTGGAATCAGTAAATTACTTAATGTTACTGAGATAAATCCGGGCATTAATAATAATGGTAGAGCATATGAATTTAGAATACCATATTCAATGGTAATTTGATCAATATCAATATTTGTTCTCATCATCAATGATGTAAAGATAATAGGTTCAATAAAATAAGTAATGGAACCAACAAGGCGAGAAAGAGTCATCGGAATTGAAGTTTTCAAGATTTCACTATAATAATTTTCTTTACTCTTTGACAAATTTAAGAAACTTTTAATTTTATTAAATTTACTATTACGATAAAAAAGAACCATATATAAGGTTTGAAATATTTCACCTACACAAAGTGAAAAAACTGCGAACGAAGCTTTAAAATTAGTATCTGTATTTGGAAACATCCATAAGATTACAATAATAAATAATAACCTTCCATATTCTTCAAAAACTTGGGAATATGAAGTTAATTTTAATTCACTAATTCCTAAAAAATATCCTTTGATGATACTTGAAATTGAAGTTAACGGAATTACAAAAATACTGGCCAGGACACAAGGTAGAGTATTTATATTTTTTAATAGATATTTTGAAATTGGATAAGAAAATACTCCAAGTAAGGTAATAAGAACACTTGAAACTACAAGGGTAATAATTATTGCATTCAATAGAATTGTTTTTCTTTTTTCAGGTTTTTTAGCAATTGAAGAAGCTATTGCACTCTGAAGCGATAAAGATGAAAGAGTGAGTAGTAGCAATATTAATGGATTTACTAATGAAAAAATTGACATTGCTTCAAGGCCTAATTCACGAGTCATCAGAATTTTACTTAATAAAGACAGACCTTTTGCAAATAAGCCGATAAATAGCACTTCGCTAAGTAGAATAATTTTACTTTTTTTACTCATTTTGCTCCTTATTATTGAAAATAATAATCTTTAATGATATATTTATTTAGCGATTGTTTTTTTTCCCTTATTTATATAAATAAATAATTTGGAAAATTCGAGAATCACTACTATAAATCATAGTTATTAAATTAAAAAATAGAACATTGGAGGAATAAAAATGCGTCGTTTTGCTGGTTATATTGCTATAGTTGCTACCTTAATTATCTCGGTAGTGTTCTGTCTTGGTCCACAAGTTTCATCATTAAATGGTGGTTTGGAATATGGGGATGGATACGAAGCGGTCTATCGTATTAATTTTGGAGAAAATTGTACAAAGTCTGTAGATGATATTGTTGATATTTTGACAAGTAGAATTGAAGATGCTGAAGTTAGAAATGCAAATATTGAATCTGTTAGCGATATCAATCATGAAGATTATCAAGTTAGGGTAAGAGCGAATTCTGAAAATGAAGAATCGTTCGAATATGTTTTAAGATCCATGGAAGCAACAGGAAAAATTACTGTTTCTGCAGTATTAAACGAAGGTGAATATAGTGAAATTGAAGATCCATTTGTTCGTGGTAGTGCAAAAGTTAAATGGAATGGTAGCACACCTTTTGTATCTGTTGAAATTAAAAATTATGATGCATTTAATTCATTTGTAACATCTTGTAATGATGCATATAAAAAATTCGAAGAAGAATACTTATCTGATCAAGAAGATAGTGAAAACAAAATTGATGGTGTTATCGTTATATGGTTAAATAAAACTGATGCTGATAGCTATCTTGAAGCTTTTGAAAATGAAAATGATGTCATTAAAGAATCGGTTAAGCAAAAAATTCTTTCTATTATTCCTACTTCATATTTCCAAGTTATCAAAGATGGAAATGACAAAGTTACAAGCGCAAATTTATTGATTGACCGTTACGATTTTGAACAAAATATTATGGTCGGTCCATCCGCTCATACAATTGAAAGATTGTTAAACTATGAACCACAGGATTATTCATTAACTCGTTTATATGTTCAAGAAGTTGAATCTACTTATAATAGTAATGCAATGTTATTGTTATTAATTGGCCTAGGTAGTGCAGTATTATTGCTATCTGTTATCATGGTATTAAAATATGGATTATCTGGATTATCAGGAGGTGTTACAACAGCATTTAGTTTGTTAGTCAGCATTTTTGTATTTAATTTCTTTAGTTATCCAGTAACAACGATGGTAATCTTATCGTTTATAATTGCAGTTATTTTAAACTTATTACTTGTAGTTCCAATACTTGAAACATTTAAAGATGAGTTATATAAAGGTAAGACACCAATTAAAGCAAATCAAGAAGCAATGCGTGCAACAAAAATTTCAGCATTAGATACTCTCATTGCAACATTGATTGTTAGCATAATTACAATATTTGTATCAATTAATCAAGTTAAACTATTACCAATTTCAATTACTATTTCAATGATTGTAAGTTATGTGGTTATTCGTTTATTGATGAGATTACAAATGTGGTGGCTTGTTACATCTAAAGTTGGCGAAAACACCAAAGTATATATGGTAAAGGAAAGTGATGTTCCAGTAATTTCAAAAGATGAAACGCAGTCTAAATTCAACTTCATGAATAGATTTGATGTCAAAAAGCATGGTAAACTTGCTTCGATCAGTGCCTTAGCTGTTTCTGGAGTATGTGCGGTAGTTATTTTAGTTTTTTCACTTGTTCCAGGAGTAGGAACATTTAATTATTCATCAGAGTTTAAATCAACTACCAGAATTGAAATTTCTACTGAAGTTACATCTGCAAAACATTTATTTGAAACAGAGCAGTCAGTTGTTGATTTTTTTGAAAAAGAATTTAAAATGACACCAGAAAATGTTTATATTAACAAAGTTGAAAATGTTATCGATTCAAATAATCAAAGTGATTTGCCAAATCGTGATGACTTACCAACAATTGCATATATCTCTGTTGGTTTTGATCAGGTATATGATTTCAATGTAGAGAAATATGAATTATTGGTTCAAAAGATTCAAGACTTAGAATATGGTGATAATGCAGTTGTTCACGTTGGAACTACGAAGTCAACAATTCAAAACTACATTCTTGATTATAGTGCCTTTACTTTAATTACATTTACTTTAATTGCAAGTGTTTACTATTTTTTCCGTTATAAATTTAGTTATGGCCTTGCATCTCTTGCTACAGCATTACCTCCGGTTGTTGTTACTATTGCAATTTTGGCAATTAGTAGAATTCAGACTTCTCCAATTGTTCTTATGGGTGTTGCCGCTGGAGTATTCGTAGGCATCTTATTCCAAATTCCATTATTTAGTAGAATTAAGAAGCTCACCAAAGAATCGAAAGTTAAAG
>CANQDY010000023.1 GCA_947593895.1 uncultured Bacilli bacterium | reverse complement strand
GAAAAATAAACTTTTCCATCTTTTTTAAAGGGATATAGGGCATTATTACTATAACTTACTTGACTAATTGCATTAATTTTAATTCCATTTTTATATTTAATTTGTCGAACAAAAACATCCATTTTTTTAGTATCTAAAGGAACATTTAAATACTCTTTTAATTCATTTTCCAGATCTTGGTTTAATGTTGTTATTTCATTTATTTCTTTACTTTTAAACGCCTCTTTCAACTTCATTTTTGACCAAAATTGTAATACTACAAAAACTATTGTGAATAAGATAAATATAATAGTTAATACAATCATCAAAGTTAAAGAAGTTGTCTTTTCAGAACTAATTTTATTAAATAGTAAAAGTGCTGAAATCACACTTATAAAAGCAAAAATCATTGCTAAATAATAGAATAAAGAATTAATTTTTTTCTTTTTTCCAACTACTTTTTCAAGTACTGATTTTATTTTTTTATCGACACTTTCGATTTTTTTATCAAACTTATCATCAATTGATTTTACTACAAATCTTTTATATCCACTTTCTGGTATATTATCTACATCTATTTCAATATAATCATTCATATTCTTTCCTTCTTTGACAATAATTTTTTTATTCCTTTAAACAAATGATGATTAAAGATATCTACAATACCCTCAATATTTTCAATTGTCATTTTATTAGTTACTCTTAGTGAACGAATCGGTTGATTTGGTAATATATTTTTAAGGATTATACGATCTTTTTTCTTTGCAAATAAAATTGTTAAAAACATAACTGGCTTAAAAATTATAAATCCTAATACTGTTTTTGTAAAATCACTAAGTGGTGAATCAATTGTTAATGGTTTAGTTTTCTTTTTCAAGTTAGGAGCATAATCAAGTAAGGAGAAAAACTCTTGGTCACTTATCTCTCTATCCATCGAATAATAGATTGTTGGAATGTCATCTAAAATATCACATTGATCACTTGATCTAATCTTTAAATCGACAAATAAACTTTCATCTCTAACATTTTTACTTGCATAGAAACGATATATTCCATTTTCAAGAATCCATTTCTTTTGTTTAATTGAATAGTACCTTAAATCATCTTTAGAGATTAAAATTTCAATATCTTTTGATTCTTTTGCTTCTAAATCAACTTTTATAAAACCTTTTAATTCTTTCTTGGCCTTAAAAATTTTACTCTCAATTTGCCCAACGTAAAACTGAACAACCTCTTTTGTAAAAATATCACTTTGATTAGTAACCTTCATTTTTAAAATAATATTATCATCTTTTAAATCAGCACTTAAATTTGTATAAATCACTTCAGAAAATGATAGTCCAAAACCAAATGGAAATAATACTGGCACTTTAAAAGTATCATAATAACGATATCCCACATAAATTGACTCTTTATATAAACTAGAATACTTATTTTGATGATAATATGAAAATGTCGGTGATAAATGAGTTTCAAGAGGATAAGTTTCACTTAATCGTCCAGAAGGATTTACCTTTCCAAGCAAAATATTTACTAGCCCCTCATTAAGTTTACTTCCACCCAAACGAACATCTAAAATTCCTTTCACATATTTTAAATAATCAAAATATACTACGCCACCATGCTCTAAAATAACAATAATATTTTTATTAACTTGATAAATTTCTTTTAATAAATCGATGTGTGACTTAGGAAGATTTAAATCTTTTCGATCAAAACCTTCACATTCCATTTTTTCTTCTAATCCAATCACTAAAATTACTGCATCTTTCCCTTGAACAATTTTTTTAGCATCTTGAATCAATTTCTTATTAAATTTATATCTACCAATTTGATAACCATCTGCATATTCAAAATCAATTTTACTTTTCTTTAATTCATCATATAAATTATCAACATATATTGGGTTTATATGTGAAGAACCTCCACCTTGATAACGTGATTCTTTGGCAAATTTACCGATTAAAGCATATTTACCATTAGTTTTTAGTGGTATGATTTGTTCATCGTTTTTTAATAAAACACAACTTTCTTCAACAATTCTTCTTGCTAAATCAAGAGAATGACTTAAATTATAATCATCTACCTTATCTTTCTTAACTTTGCTGTATAAATCTAAAATTCTTGATGTTGATTTATTTAAAACTTTTTCATCTAATTTGTGATTTTTAATCGCTTGAATAATTCGATACGAACTTGATTTACTTGTTCCAGGCATTTCAATATCAAGTCCACTTTTTAAACTTTCAATTGGATCAACAAGAGCACCCCAGTCAGAAATATAAATTCCTTTAAATCCATATTCTTTTCGACCAATATCAGTAAGTAAGTATGCATTTTCTGATACATGAATACCATTAATCTTATTATAACTAGTCATAATCGACCATGGTGAAGAATTCTTTATTGCAATTTCAAAACTCTTTGTATAAATTTCTCTAATTGTTCTTTCATCAACAATAGAATCATTAATAAATCGACAATCTTCTTGTGAATTTAATGCATAATGTTTTAAACATACTCCAACATTTTTACTTTGAACTCCATTAATATATGAAGCACTTAAAGTTCCTGTTAAAAAAGGGTCTTCTGAAAAATACTCAAAATTTCTTCCACATCGAGGATCACGTTTAATATTAACTCCAGGTCCCAAAATAATATCAACATTATTATGAATACAAACTCTAGCTAATTCTTGCCCATAAAGATACATTAAGTAAGTATCAAAACAGGATGAAGAAAGACAACTTGGTGGAAAACAAACTGCTTCAATAATCTTCGTTTTGTTTTTTTTCTTTTCTTCTTTTCTTAATCCATGTGGTCCATCGCTAGTAGTAATTTGATAGCCATCTATTGAATCAAATCTCCAAAAATCACTTCCAACAAACAATTTTGCTTTGGAAATAAGACTCATCGAATTTAATAATTGTTCTTTTTTCAAGAATATCACCATATATATTATACAAGTTTATTAACTAGTTAATAAATTACTTTTGTTTTTTTAATAAAAATACTTGATTCTAAAGATTTATTTAATCTAAATAATCTAAAAATAATAAAAAATTATTATTGAATCATAAAAGATATTATTAAAAAGTCAAAAAGAATCACCATATAATTTTTTTATTTTGTTATTTGATCTAATAACCAATGAGTCTTTTTATATAATAGGAAAGTCAATGCTACAACAATAATATAACGGAATATATTGAATGGTAGTACTCCAACAAAAACATATGTTATCATAAAATTATTTTCAGTAACTGTATAAGGAATGTATGAATCCATCATTCCCACCAGAGCCTCAATTGGAAAACCTGCAATAGAAATATAAGCTGGGATTAACAACAACCAATTAACAAGCATTGCCATAATTGTCGAAACTAAAACACCTAATGATAAACCAATTAAAGCGGTTTTAATACTTTTTTTTCGATGATAAATAATTGATGATATTAAAACTAATACTATTCCTAAAACTAAATCCGCTAATTCACCAACTCCAGCCGTTTGTGTTGCAGGTAATTTAATTATACAACGAACTAAAATAACTAAACACCCAGCTTGAGGCCCATATGCAAAAGCAGTAATCAGAGCAGGAATTTCTGACACTTGAATATCAAGCCATGGTGGAAAAAATGGTAAATTAAACTTAACAAAATAATATAATATAACCGTAATTGATGACATAATTCCAATCATTGTCATCTGTTTAGTATTTAATTTATTCTCTTTTTTATGAAATATTTGATAAATTAAACATGTTCCTACAAAAATAAACACCGCTCCTAGAATAAAAAATACATAAAGCCACGCTTCATGAATATTTATTTTACTAACCTTAAAATAATATCCACTAACAATTAACGATAAGCCAATCATTAATACGATAATTGAAAAAACAATCATCAAAACCTTTTTTAACCTCGAATTTTCCATAATACCTCCTTAAATAAAAAAATCCTGAAGTTCAGGTTGAATAATTATTATATAAAATAATTGTTCTTCTTTCATCCAGCCTTTACTGTCGCCACTTGAATTTCACAAGTTCAGCATTTCTGCTCGCGGGGTTTACCGCCGGGAAGGAATTTCACCTGACCCTGAAGAACAAGTTTCCTTGTTCATTAGTATTATAACACTAGATATATATTTATCAAAGAACAAAATTGATTATTCATCATTTATACTAAAATCTTATTAAAAGCTATAAAAGAATAATAAAATAACTTGTAACCTTTTAGGTATTGTTAAACTTTTTCCTTCAGATAATAAATCTATCAACATCATGTTTATTTTTATTAAAATGTTTAATGTTACATTTATATCAGAATTTACTTATTAATAATTGATATTATTATCTTCACATTTACTTTTTAATAGTTATCGTATTTTAAAATGTCATTGGTGTTTTTTCTTTTTGACTTACTTAAATACAATTCCTTTATAATAAAAAAATGGCTAAATCGAAAAATAAATATCGATCTAACCATCTTTAATCTATTTTCTTTTCTTTTCAATTATTCGCATAATTAATTTATAAAGTTCCATTAGAACAAATATCGATAAAGCAAGTGCAATAGAAACAAAAAGTTCAACAATAGTAATATTTGAAAATTTAAATAAAGTATTTACTCCTGGTGTATAGATAACAAAGAACATTAATACAATTGCAATGGCACCTGCGCCAACTAAATACCAGTTAATTATCTTAAGTTGAAATAAAGATTTTCTTTGACTTCGCATATTGAAACTTTGAAAGACTTCACATAACGACAATGTCAAAAACGCCATTGTCATGCCTTCATAAGAGATCTGTTGAATATTTAAGTTTCCACTTTCTAAAAAATGTCCAAGAAAATAACTAGCAAGAGTAATTAATCCAATAAATATTCCTTCAAATACAATATCAATTCCTGCACCAGAAGAAAATATTCCTTCTTTAGATGAACGCGGTTTTCTTTTCATTATATCTATTTCCGCTTTCTCAAATCCTAAAGCTAAGGCTGGTAATGAGTCAGTGATCAAGTTAATCCACAATAAGTGTGTAGGTTCTAACAAGGTAAATCCACATAAGCTAGCAATAAAAATTGCTAAAACCTCAGCTAAATTACTAGATAACAAGAATTGAATTGATTTTCTAATGTTATCATAAATTTTTCTTCCTTCTTCAACCGCAACAGTAATGGTATTAAAGTTATCATCTGCAAGAACCATATCAGCAACATTTTTTGTTACTTCAGTTCCAGTTATACCCATTCCAATTCCAATATCTGCACTCTTTATACTTGGTGCATCATTAACTCCATCTCCAGTCATAGCAACAATTTTATTTTTCTTTTGCCATGTCTTTACGATTCTCGTCTTATGTTCTGGTTGAACTCGGGCATAAACAAATACTTTTTCGATTACTTTATCAAATTCTTCATCGGAAAGTTTATCAATATCACCACCGGTTAATGCTTGCTCTCTTGAAGAGATAATCCCAAGTTCTAAACCAATAGCTACTGCTGTATCGATATGATCACCAGTAATCATTACAACTTTGATTCCTGCATCTTTACAGCAATTTACTGCCTCTTTAACCTCATCTCTGATTGGATCAATCATTCCAACAATTCCAATGTAAATTAAATTTTCTTCGATAATATCTTCACTAGAATTTGCATCACGATAAGCACATGCAAGAACTCTTAGTGCTTTTGAAGAATACTGATTATTAACTTCATAAATTAAATCAATGTCTTCCTTTGTTATTTCTCTTACCCCGTCTTTAGTTAAAATACGATTACATCTTGGTAATAAGCAATCTATACCACCTTTAGTATATTGAATAAAACTATCTTGCTTTTTATGTAAAGTTGACATCATTTTTCTCATTGAGTCAAATGGTAATTCATTAATTCTTGGCTCAGCTTTTTCTAAATCATTTTTATTAAAATTATTTTTTAAAGCATATTCAACTAAACTTGCTTCTGTAGGTTCACCTGTTACTTTCAAATCTTCGTTTACACTCACATCTGTACATAAACACATTCCTTTTATTAATAAATTAAGATCTTCACTATTTAAATTTTTTACTTTCATTTTATTTTGGGTCAATGTTCCGGTTTTATCTGAACAAATTATTTGGGTGCATCCTAATGTTTCTACTGCAGTCATCTTTCTGATGATTGCATTTTTCTTACTCATCATTGTAACACCTAAAGCCAAGACAATTGTAACAACACTGACTAATCCCTCAGGAATTGATGCAACCGCTAAAGAAATTGCAATCATAAATGCATCAAGAAATGTTTCAAAAGAAATTGTATTATCAATTAAACTTCTGATAATACAAATAACAAGAATTACTAAGCAGATAGCAATAATGATGATAGTTAAAATCTTTGAAAAATAATCAAGTTTCTTTTGAAGTGGCGTTTTTTCCTCCTTATCATTTGCAAGAACTTGAGCAATTTTTCCCATTTCAGTATTCATACCAATTCCAGTAATAATCATTTTTCCCCGACCATATGTAACCGAAGTTCCTTTGTAAGCCATATTATGACGATCACCAAGAGAAATTTCTTTTTCATCTCCAGTAATTATTTTTTCATTTTTGTTCGATGGTACTGATTCACCAGTTAAAATTGCTTCATCAATTTGAAGTGAAACACTTTCAATAATTCTTCCATCAGCAGGAATTACACTTCCAGCTTCAATTAGAACAATATCACCACAAACTAAATCTTCTTCCGGAATAATCTCAACTTGATTGTTTCTTAATACTTGACAATATGATGCCGACATTTTTTTCAATGCGTCAAGTGATTTCTCTGCTTTTGATTCTTGTAAAACACCAAGTAAAGTATTAACAATAACAACAAAAAGAATAATAAATGCATCAACAAAATCTAATACTGAACCTTTTTCACCGCTTTTAACTAAGTCATAAATCGTAGTTAAACTACTAATTACAACAGTAAAAATCAAAATAATATTCATCGGATTGAGTAATTGAATAATAAATTTTTTAAACATAGAAATATGTTTAGTCTCAGTAAGTTTGTTTTTTCCTTCTTTTAATTTTTTTTCTTGAACTTTTTCATAATCAAGACCACTATTTCCCGATCCAAGTTTTTGGAAAATTTCTTTTATTTCATTATCATAATAATTCATTTCATTTCCCTCCAAAGTCAAAATAAAAGACATCTACAAATGTAGAAGTCTTGCACTTTTGGGATTTTTAACTAACCGGAGATTATCTCGTATTGACGACTAGTTAAACCACAAGATGTGGTAGCTACTCCCCTCTACTTAAAATATTATATTATAATTTTTAAACAAATACTACAAAAATCGTAATTATGCTTTTAATAAAAATATTTTATAAGCTAAATATGCTTCATAAATATCAACTTTTGAAACAATTTCCATTGGTGCGTGCATTGACAGAACTGCAATCCCAGCATCAATAACATTCATATTATAATTACCTAAAATATAAGCAATTGTTCCGCCACCTCCAACATCAACACGACCTAATTCTGACGTTTGATAATATATATTATTTTGATCCATAATATTTCTAATTTGCGCCATATATTCAGGATTAGCATCATTAGATCCAGATTTTCCACGTGATCCGGTGTATTTATTAAAGCAAATACCATGGCCTAAATAAGCAGTATTCCTTAACTCATTAACTGCCGGATAAATTGGATCAAAAGCAGCAGAAACATCACTTGATAACATTTTAGTCAAAGTTAAAGCTTTTCTAAGTTTCAAATCAGAATAATCACCTTGAAGACTAATTAATTCAGCGATTACATTTTCAAAAAATTTTGATTGAGCCCCTGTAGCGCCAACCGAACCAATTTCTTCTTTATCAACTAAAATACAACAAGAGGTATATTCGCTTGATTCAACATCAAGAATTGCTCTTAATGAAGTATAAGCACAAACTCGATCATCATGACCATATCCAGCCACCATCGAACGATCAAGACCAAAGTCCCTTGCTTTTCCAGCTGGAACAACCTCAATTTCTGCAGAAACAAAGTCTTCCTCTTCAATATCATATTTTTCTTTTAATAAGCGTAAAACATTTAATTTTACTGCATCTTTTTCTTCACCATTTAATGGTAAGGTACCTACTGTAACATCAAGATCTTCACCTTCAATTACTCTTGCGGCATTTTTTTGCATTTGATCACCACTTAAATGAATTAATAAATCAGTAATTCCTAATACGGGATCATTTTCATCTTCACCGATATTAATTAATATATTTGTTCCATCCTTTTTACAAACTACACCATGTAAAGCAAGAGGTATAGTGACCCATTGATACTTTTTAATTCCACCATAGTAATGAGTATCAAGATAACAGATATCATTTTTTTGATATAACGGATTTTGTTTTAAATCCATACGTGGTGAATCAATATGTGCACCTAAAACATGAAGTCCTTCTTCAACATTTTTTTCTCCAATTACAAATATAGCAATATTTTTATTTTTATTAACTACATATACTTTATCGCCTTTTACTAATTTTTTAAATGATGATAAAGGTTTAAAGCCCTTCATTTCACATAGCTTTACACTTTCATTAACAGCAAGTCTTTCAGTTTTACTTGCACTTAAAAACTTTTTATATTCTTCGTTAAAATCCATTACCTCATCAAGATGATCAGGTAGGTATTTTTGCCATGCATCTTTATTATACATATTAATTTCCTCCTTATTTATTAGTTATAACTAACTTTAAAGTCAATGTAAAGAATTTTAAAATATTAAAGAAAAAGATTATTCTATAAGAGCAAAGAAAAACGCTGATATTAACTTGTATTTAAATGCTGATTGCATGTAATACTGATGAAGATACACTCGTTCAATATATTCTTTTATAATTAAAAGTATTATGATAGTAAAAATTACCAATATAAAAAACGGAAAATTTGTAAATCTAGAAAATTATATTTGGAAAATACATTTTAATTCATTTAGTGGTAAAATAATTTATTCTATTTAATCAATCAAAATTTGTTGATCGATTAAATAAATTATTTTTTAAATTTAAGATTAAAAAGTAACCAGATATATTTTACTTATAAGTATTTAAGTTTTATTATTTTTTCTTAAATGTTTGATATAAATTATTTAGAATTACAACGAATAATTATACTATTAATAACTCTTTTCCAATGTATTTGCTTTTTTATTTTTTGGATACTTTTCTTATTTTTCTAGAATTTTTTTCTTGTAAAAACCTATCAGGAAATAAAAACCAACAAAAAGTATTGCACCAATAATAGTAACTAAAAGATCCTCCATGATATCTGCTTGAGGAAGTTTGTTATTATTAATTGACTCATTAATTCGCTGAACATCATTTTTTAATATGACATCACCACTATATTCGAATAACTCCCATAAACCACCTAATCCTAATGATGCTAAAGAAAAAGCTAAACAATATTTATAATTATCATTTTTAAAAATCGTCATTAATGTGAAAACACCAATTGAACCAAACATTCCATGAACAAATAAATCCCACCAAAATAACCTCTGATAAAGATCGAGAACTGTTCCAAGACCAATTGTCAAAATCAAATGCAGATTAATTGCAATATTAAGAGTTAATGGAATTTTAATTTTAAAAAACATCGATAATAAGACTACAACAAGACTAAAAAATGGACATAAAAATAGCTGAAAATATACTAAAAAAGTAGTTTTGTCATAAAAAGCATAATGTAGAATCAGAATAATTATACTTAAAACAAATGTAATTAAAACTGAAGTGAATCTACATAAAGTTTTCATCTAACCACCTATTTTGAATTTATGATGTCGTGAGGAGTGATAATTCCAATTAATGGAGCTTTTTTTGATCCGTTGCCTGTAACAAATATCATTTTTAATTTTTTTTCGTTTTTAGAATCAAATAAACTCATAATTTCATCAAGAGGACATTTTCCAGAAACAAACTCAAATCTTTCTTTTATTTGATCGTTTAATCCGATAAAATCAGCAAAATCTTCAATTACTGATTCTTTTTCTATTTTACCCATTCCGCGTTGATATATACTTTTTAAAATTACATCAAGTGAAAAAACACCTATTACTTGATTTTGACTATTCAATATCGGAACAATATCATATGAATTAGTATATATATTATTTAAAACTTCTAACGTATTATAATTCGTCCGTATATAATAAACTTTTTTTAACGTTGTCATAATATTGATTGATAAAATTGGATTTTTAAACTTACTAATTTCATTTTCAAGAAATTGTATTGCTTTCGAGGATATTTCAACATATTCATCAACATTACGATGAACAATATGGTTTCTCGTTGAACGTAAAAAATCTAATACTGCAGCTTTAGATACATCTTCCTTAACCATAGATTTTTCAAGAGTATGAATATATTCCTTAATTGATGAATCACTACTTGGAAACTTTCCATCAAGATACATTTCTAATTCTTTATATAATTCTAAAAATCGATAATTATTTTTCATATTTTCTCTCTATAGCAATTTTAAAACAAAACAAACTCCTACACATGTAGATATAATAGTAATCAAAGATATAATTAATGTTAGTACTGCATACTTAATACTACCGGAAAATTCCTTAAAATTTGCAAATAAAACAACAACCTGATTAATCACAAATAATACTAAAATAATTGAAAATATCAAAGTTAAAACTATTGAGATAATTTGTGATAATAAAACTAAATTAGCCCAAGGATTAAAAAAATAAAACCATACAGAGAAATATATTAAACCAAGTGAAACAAGCACACCGAGCAAAATAATTAAACTAAACTTTAATCGTTTTAATGGTGTTGCAGTAAAAATAACTGAAATAATACTTGAAAAGCTTAATATTTTTTTCGATTTCATAATAGTTCCTTTACTCAAAATTAATTATATTTAATTTCATGTAATAAATAAATCGTTATTTATTGATTTAAAAAATTAATCATTTAAAAACCTCTAGAAACTTTCTAGAGGTCAAATTTAAATTTTTTTATTGACAATATGCTCGATAGAAATATGATGGATGATCAACATAAGGGTTTCGATTACCTTGATGCATTTGTCCTCCTTCATTTCTTTGGATTTCTTTCTCTGAAACCGGATCTTCCAATGCCCATTTAAGATATAAGTCAAAATATGGTTTTTTGATATATGGATATGATGAACTAAATACTCCTCCACTCCATGAACCACATTTATCTTTATATCTTGTCGCCATATAGAAATAAATTCTTGCAAAATCACCTTTATATTCATCTATAGGTTCAAATACTGTTCCAGAAATTCCTGATACACTTGAAGGACCAAGTTTACTTCCATTTTTTGAAGTATATGTTGCCGAACCAACTTCTCCAAACGGATAATTACTTCTTCTACCATTAACATATCCGTCGGTTGGAACAACATGGTAAATATCAGATTTCATTGGTGAAGCTTCATTAAACCAACTTTTAGGAACACTATGTTCACGATTGTAGCAAGATCCTTCACCACTATAATTCCCACATTGCTTTGAACCATATACATATTTCTCATTAGAATACATATCCCAAATATAATTGGTTCCAGGTTTTAAGTCTGTCAATTTATATCCATTCCATAAAGAATCGTAACTCTTGGAATTATGAGTGCTAGAAATTAAACTATACAAATCTCTAATTAGGTTATCACCAGTCTTGGTTTCACTTATATTATTATAATAAGTTCCCTTATATGGATCCTTACTTGGATCAGAGATATCTCCGACTCCAATAAATGGTGTCGAATCATGTGTTTGGGTAGAATCTGATGAAGGAGTAACAACTGAACTTGAT
Organism: uncultured Bacilli bacterium; assembly: GCA_947593895.1. GTDB lineage: Bacteria > Bacillota_I > Bacilli_A > RFN20 > CAG-449 > UBA3210. The sequence continues at coordinate 1,219 of CANQDY010000023.1, read as the reverse complement.
GATGAAGTAGATGATGAGTTTCCTCCGCCTGATAAACTTTCCGCACTGATTTTGATATCACCTAAATAGAAACGTTTTCCTGTAATTACACTTTCAATTTTAATACTAGAAATATTGTCCACTCCATTAAAATTAAAAACATATGTTGAATCGTTAGTTATTGCTTGAGTTTCTGATTCTGCATTTGATAAAGTGATTTTTACTTCTGGAGTATCTTTATTATAAGCTGAAGCATCAAAAGAAATTGATTTTACTTTCATTGGTGAACTAATAGCAATTTCCATAACTCCGGCAACTTTACCACTACCAAATCTAACTTTATTCATTCCTACACCTGCAGATAAAATTTTAGTTAGAGAAGTGATTTTTAATCCTTCACTACAAGCAAAATTATCTTCAGTTACAGGATATCCTTCCTCAGAATCGACATTTACAACATTAATTGTTGCCACTTTTTCAACTACTTCAACAGATGAATTTGAACTAGATTGATCATATGATGTAGTCAAATCACTTGTTGAATTATTAGAACTTTGACTCGTAATTGATGTTTCATTATCTGATGTTGAACTTGTTTGTTGACTAGTACTTGTAACACTAGAGGTATTTTCAACAGATGAATTTGAACTAGATTGATCATATGATGTAGTCAAATCACTTGCTGAATTATTAGAACTTTGACTCGTAATTGATGTTTCATTATCTGATGTTGAACTTGTTTGTTGACTAGTACTTGTAACACTAGAGGAATTACATCCTCCAAGGAACAAGATTGAAGCAGTTAAAACAAATATTTTTCTTATTTTCATAAATACTTCCTATCTTTCTATCACAATAATATGATAGCACCTATAGAAAATAAATAAAAGATATAATTATTGTAAAATCAGTACAATAATAATTATAATTATTATGGTTAAGGTAAAAAATATGAAAAAAGTATTAAAAGTTTGTGATTATATTATATCAATTATGTTTTCATTTTTATTCATACTTGTCAGCGCATTTATATCAATTATTCCCATTGCATCAAATAATGCTTATTATATGATTCAATTTGAAAAAAATGGAGTTGGTAAAAATCTAAACTATTCAATTGAACAATTAGGTGAAATTACCAAAGCGATAACAAATTATATGTTTCATGGTGCTAAATCGATGCAGGTATATTTTGAAGGTGAACCGGTTTTTTCTCCACAAGCGATTTCTCATATGGCGG
>CANQDY010000022.1 GCA_947593895.1 uncultured Bacilli bacterium | reverse complement strand
GTTTATGAGGCGATGGTTCGTTTATCTCAGGATTGGAAAATTCGATATCCTTTAATTGATTTTCAAGGTAATAATGGATCAATTGATGGTGACGGACCAGCAGCATATCGTTATACAGAGGCCAGACTATCTGAACTTAGCGACTTATTAGTTCAGGATTTGAATAAAGATGTTGTCGATATGGAATTAAATTTTGATGATCAGGAATGGGAACCAACTGTTTTACCATCACGATATCCAAATTTATTGGTCAATGGTTCTGCTGGAATTGCCGTCGGTGCTTCTACGGATATTCCACCACATAATTTAGGTGAAGTAATTGATGCAGTAAATTATCGAATTACTCACAAAAACGCTAAAATTGATGATTTACTTGAATTTATTAAAGGCCCTGATTTTCCTACTGGTGGAATCATAAAAGAAGGAAAATTATTAAATCAATTATACAAAACTGGTTCAGGTTCATTTAAACTATATTCAAAAACTCATATTGAAGAAGGAAAAAATGTTAATCAGATAATTATTGATGAAATTCCATATGGTAAAGACAAATCTGAATTTGTTAATAACATTGATAGAGTTAGATTCGCTAATAAATTAGATGCAATTATCGAAGTTCGTGATGAAACCGGAATGGAAGGTCTGAAGATTGCCATTGATATTAAAAAAGAATCTGATCCATATAATATATTAAATTTTTTATATTCTAAGGGTTGCCTTTCAACAACTATTAAATTTAATATGTTAGTTATTGACCACTATCATCCAAAAGTATGTAATTTGCTTGAGGTAATTGATTGCTATATTGAACATCAAGTTGAAGTAATTACAAGACGTTCAAATTTTGATTTAAAGAAGGCAAAAGCAAGATATCATATTGTTTCAGGGCTTATACGTGCTGTTTCAATTATGGATAAAGTAGTGAAATTGATTCGTAGCAGTAAAGATAAAGCTGATGCAAAACAACGATTAGTCAAGGAACTTGATTTTACCGAAACTCAAGCTGAAGCAATTTTAATGTTACAATTATATCGTTTAACAAATCTTGATGTTACTACATTAGAGCAAGAAAAATTTGATTTAAATGCTCAAATTGAATATTTAGAATCGCTTTTATCATCTCCAACTAAATTAAATAACTTGATTAAGTTAGATTTAAATAAGGTTAAAGAAAAGTTCTCAGATGCACGAAGAACCATCATTGAATATGATGCCGACGTTAATTTCAATGTTGACAAGCGCGCCTTAGTCAGCAAAGAAGAAGTTATGATTGCTTTTACTAGAGATGGTTATGTAAAACGTACTCAATTAAAATCATATAATTCTTCTAATATTGAATTACCAGGTATCAAACAAGGTGATGTATTTAAAGGCATTTCAAAAGCCTATACAACTGATTTCTTATTATTATTTACAAGTTTTGGTAATTATTTAAGTATTCCAGTTTATTATTTGATCGATAATAAATGGAAAGAAGAAGGGCAACATGTTAATCAATTTGGTCAGTTAAGTCCAAATGAAAAGATTATTAATGGTATTTTAGTTGAAGAATTTCGCGAAGATATTAATTTAGTGTTTGTAACAAAATTTGGCCAAATTAAACGCTCATCATTAAGTGAATTAAATGTTACAAAATTTGCTAAACCGATTCGTTGTTTCCGTTTATTAAATGATGAGGATGAATTAGTTGATGTTAAGATAGTTAATGGTAATACAAATGTCTTAGTAGTCAATTCATCAGGTACATCATCTTATTTTAATGAAAATGAAATCAATCTAGTTGGTGTCAAAGCAGGTGGAGTTAAAGCATTATCTTCAACAAAAGAGAAAATTAATATTGTTGCTTTATTAACTTACAATGATGATGAAAGATCTAAAATTGTTATTTTAACTGATGATAAGGGAATTAGAATTGTTGATTCTACTTATCTTGTTAAAACATCAAGATTGGGACCAAAACAACAATTATTCAAATCTTTTAAATCATCACCACAAGAAGCAATTTATGTTGATAAATCATCAAAAAGTAAAGAGATTAATAAGATTTACGCGGTATTAGAAAATCAAAATTTATCAATTATTTCTCTTGATGATATAAAATCTCAACCAATTGAAAGTTTCTTAAAATCTAATTTGGAAATTGATAGTCCATTTAAATTTATTGATACTTATCACTTTGATGTTGAAAGAGTTGATATGTCAACTAAAGTAGTGAAAATTGAAAAAACTATTGAAATAGTTAAAAAAGATAAAGTTGAGGACTACGAGCAGATATCATTATTTGATTTTGTTGATGATGATTAATAATTATGTTTTTTAAATTCATTTAAAAGTTTTATTAAAGCTCTTTTTTCAATTCTGGATACATAACTTCTTGAAATATGATATTCTTTTTGTGTATGTTCTATTTCTTTTCCAAGACCATACCTGAGGGAGATTATTTTATATTCACGTTCATCAAGGATGTCTAAATATTTGGTTAATGCTTCAATTTCTTGCTTTTTTTGAATCTTTTCTTCAATTGGGGGATCATCGCTTGGTAAAACATCGATTAAATTAATTTCGCTTCCATCCTTGTCGACACCAATGGTTTCATTTAAAGAAATATTTTTACTATGCTTTTTATTAGAACGGAGAACCATTAAGATTTCATTTTCGATGCATTTTGCGCTATAAGTAGCTAATTTTACTTTTTTATCGAGAGAATAAGTATCAATTGCTTTAACTAATCCAATTGTACCAATAGAAATTAAATCTTCAAAATTTTCATCCTTAGATTCATATTTTTTTGCAATGTGGGCAACTAAACGAAGATTATGAATGATCAATTCTTTTCTTGCTTCTTCATATGTCTCTTCATCAAATAGTTCTTGGATATATTTTTCTTCTTTTTCATCGCTTAATTTGTCAGGATAGACATTATTTTTAATGAATCCATGTAAGAAACTGCAATTAAATATTGACAGGAGTATTTCAAGTATCATAATATCACCTAATTAATTTTATTTTGAATTTATGATTTTATGTTTGAACAATTATAAAAACAAGATTTTCATTAATACTATTTATTTTTAAATAAATAAGTTATAATATGAGTAGGAGATTATATGGGATTATTTACACCGACATATTATGCAAAAAGCATTTATGACATACCACTATATTTCTATAAAAAAGAGGGCATTAAGATTATTTTTTGTGATTTAGATAATACATTAGATCCATTTTTTTTAAATGAGCCATCAGATCAAGCGATTGCTTTGGTTAAAAAATTAAAAGAAAATGGAATTGAGTTTATTATTACATCAAATAATCATGGTAGTCGTGTCATTCATTATGCAGAGAAATTAAATGTTGAGTGTCACTACTCATCTAAGAAGCCATTAGGTTATAAATTGAAAAGATTTATAAAAAGAAAGAATTTTGAAAAAAGTTCAATTGTGATGATAGGCGATCAAATTTTAACTGATGTGATTGCAAGTAAAAGAACTAAGGTCAGAATAATTTTAACTGAACCTTTAGTAAAAAAAGATTTACCAATTACAAAAATTAATCGTTTTTTTGATAAAAAATTACGAAAAATAATGATAAAGAAGTTAGAAAAGAGGGAGATAAGTTATGAGCAAAATTAAATTAACATGTTTCGGTTGCGGTTGTGAACTTCAAAATACAGATCCATCAACTACTGGTTATACACCAAAACCACTTGATGGAAGTATTGTTCTATGTCAAAGATGCTATCGTTTACAACATTATGGTGAGAATCAGGATGAAGCATTAATTAAACCAGACTATAAGGAAATTTTTTCTAAGGCAATGAAGAAGAAATCATTAATTGTTTATGTTGTTGATTTATTTGCTTTAGAATCAAGTATAATTCGTGATTTATTTCCTTATATTTTTGATTGTCCAATTTTAGTTGTTGCAAATAAAAGAGATATTCTTCCAAAAAGTATAAATGATAATAAGTTAAGAGAATTCGTTTTTAAAAAATTTAAAGATGAAGGAATTGAAATCAAAGATGTAATTTGTTCTTCAGCCTTTAAAAATTACAATATCGATGAAATTATCGCTGCGATAAATTCATTAAGGCAGAATAATGATGTCTATATTGTTGGTGCAAGTTCTGTTGGAAAGTCATCATTAATAAATGTTTTATTAAAAGTAATAAAAAATGAAACTCGTGATTTAATCTCTACTTCACCTTATCCTGGAACAACAATTGCGACTATTACAATACCAATTGACAATCATTCTAAAATATATGATACTCCAGGTATTGTTCCAAGTAATACGATGTATGCAGTAATGGAAAAAAATGTATTGAAGTATATTATCCCAAAAAGTGAAATTAAACCAAAAACATATCAATTGAATTATAATCAGGCAATTATAATTGGAGGAATTGCTCGTTTTGATTTTGTAAAGGGAAAAAGAAGTGGATTTACTTTTTATTTATCCAATAATGTTGATTTACATCGTTGTAAATTGGAAAAAGCAGATGCAATTTTTGATAGTTTAGTAACACAAGGAAAAATTAAACCAACCTCTTCAAGTATTATTTCATCTGCATCTTTGGTACTTCATGAAATAATTTTACCAACTGATCGAGTTGATATTGTTATCCTTGGACTTGGTTGGATTAATGTCAAAGGTAGTGGACAAAAGATTAATATTTTGGTGCCTGAAGGAGTTAATATCTTAGTTCGTTCACCAAAAATTTAGGAGAAAAATATGTTAAATAGTCGACAAATTAAATATCTTAAGTCATTGGGTAATAAATTAGAAAGTAAATACCAAATCGGAAAAAATGAGATCAGTCATAATACTATAGTATTATTAGATCAAGCATTAAAAAAGAATGAATTAATTAAGGTTTGTGTTTTAAATTCTGTTAAAGAAGAGAAGATAAACATTGCAGATGAACTAAAAGAGCAATTAAATTGCGAAGTAATTCAAATTGTAGGTAATGTGATTGTTCTATTTCGTAAAAATCTAAAAGATGGAAAAATTCATCTTCCAAACTAGTATGAAAACAATTGTTTTTGGTGGATCTTTTGATCCAATTCATAATGGACATATAGAAGTTGCTTTAAAAGCAAAAGAATATCTAAAAGCGGATAAAGTTGTTTTTATGCTTGCTAAGCATCCTAGATGGAAGAAGAACACTACAAACGATAAACAACGCTTGGAAATGCTTAGAATCGCTTTAGAAGGTTATCCTTGGGCCGGAATTGATTTAACTGAGATAAGTTCTGATGATAAAGTAAATTATACCTATGATTCAGTTAATATTATCAGAAAAAAATATGTTGGAGAATTATTTTTTTTAATTGGTGGTGATCAATTAAATCTTCTAGATCAATGGTACAAAATAGATGAGTTAATTAAAATTGTTAAGATTATATGTGTTGAAAGACCATCATTTATTTTAAATAATGATAATATTGATAAATATCATGTTCAAGTAATTAAGCAACCGGTAAGTGATGTTTCAAGTACCTTAATCCGAAATATGAGTTGTCTTGAAACACCATTAAAGGTAATAGATTATATTTTTGATAATCAGCTTTATTTTGTAAAAAAATATATGTCTTATTTTTCTGAAAAAAGATATAATCATTCATTATCTGTTGCCCATTTGGCATATAGAATCGCTATGAAAAATAAAATTAATCCTTATAAAGCGTTTTTAAGTGGATTAATCCATGATATTGGTAAGCAACAAAATGATGAATATCAAGCTCAATTTATGAAAGATAATTATCCAACATTATTCAATCAAATTAATAAGGAATTGTATCACCAATTCTATTCAGTAAAAATTGCTCAAGATGATTTTAACATTAATGATCCTGAAATTATCGATGCAATCAAATATCACGCTACTGGAAATAAAAAAATGTCAACACTTGCAAAAATTATTTACTCTGCAGATAAAATTGATCCATTAAGAGGGTATGATTCATCAATACTAATTAAAAATTGTATTGATGATATTAGAGTAGGATTTAAAAATGTTTTGAGAGAGAATATTAGATACTTAAAAAACAGTCAAAAAAACTATGATAATATATTAACTAACGCTTGTATTAGTTTTTATTTAGGAAGGGGAAAGTAAAGTGGAAAAAGTTAAATTGAGTTTAATAAAAAAAGCAATTGAAGATAAAAAAGGCGAAAATATCGAAATATATGATGTTAGCGAAAATTCTCCATTTTTTAACGATATAGTAATTGCAACAATTATTAATAAAAAAAATGGAGAAGCAATTGCCGACGAAATTCAAAGAGTATTAGCAAGAATTGGTGAACCAGTAAAAAATATCGAAGGAAAAAGAGATTCTGAATGGATTTTAATCGACTGCGGAGATATTTTAGTTCATTTATTTACTGTATCAGAACGGATTAGAATTAATTTAGAGCAACTTTTAAGAAACTCAATACGTGGAGCTAATTAAATGAAAGAAGTAAATTTAATTATAGCTGCAATGAATGAAGAGATTAATGCTTTATTAGAGTTGTTAGATAATAATTATGAAAAAATAGATATTATTAACGAACATGGTTATAGATTTTTTATTAATGAACAAGATTATATTCTCTTCAAGGGAAAAGTAGGGAAAGCCAATACAGCCTTTTTTCTCGGACAATTATTCTTAGAACTAAAAGTAAAAAGAGTATTTAACATTGGTACTTCAGGTGGGGTAAATAAATCTTTAAATTTATATGATGTAGTCATTGCAAATAAAGTCGGATACCATGATGTTGATGTAACAATGTTTGATTATGAGTTAGGACAATTGCCGGGTGAAGATTTGTACTTTGAATGTGATAATGAATTTATTGATTCAAAAAAAATTGATCCTAAGTATTCAATTAGGAGGGGATTAATTCTCTCTGGTGATGTGTTTGTCAATAAGGACAAGTATAGAAAAACTAATATTCCTAAATTTAAAGATTGTTTGTGTTGTGAAATGGAGTCGGCAACTATAGGGCAAATATGCCACCGCAATAATATTCCATTTGTTATTATTCGCTCAATATCAGATATCGTTACCAAAGACTTTGATTTAGATGATAATGATAATAATGTTAAAACTTCGTCTATCAATTCAAGTTTAGTACTTCTTGAATTAATAAAATAAAATTCACCAGAGGAAGACATTCTTCTGGTTTTTATTTGACTTATCAACAACCTTTTTTATCGAACGAAAAGAGTAATAATCATAAATTGTCGAAGCAAGTAAGAATTTTATCAATAATAAATAACTTCGCATAATGTATATTATGTAAACTAATTATTTATTTAGATGGATTTTTCGACATTATTTTAAATTAATAATTTAGTAATCCACAACAAAATATGTAAGTTATCCACAATAAAAAAGATAGTCATATCGACTATCTATATACTAATTTATAACTAATTATTTACTAATCAACTAAATTTTGATAAAATATTCATCACCAGGATACGTTTCGTCGATAAATTCATAATACGCTTTAATATAAGAATCATTATAGTATGTAAAAATGTCTTTAACATAACATAAACGATTAATAAATTTTTCAAATGATGCATTTTGTCCAAGTACCGTATGCCAAGCTTGTAATCTAGATGCTTCATTCCAAGATATTCCAACTTTATTAAATTGTGCTTCAAAAGCTAATTGTGTTTGTTCAGATTCCATATCCTCATTAGGATCATTAAACTCCTCTGATAAATTTCTAAAATCGGCACGAGTATAATTTACATCGCGAACATATTTATTTGCAATTTCTTTATTAATTAAATTTAACACCTTGTTCATACTTTCTTTATTTTTATCATAGGATTTTTTATTAACAAAAATTGCTGTCTGAGGAATTCCTAAATCTGAGTACTTATTTTCTTGATACATCGACAAGTAAATTGTTTTTAATGGCGTACAGTACATCTTTTTTGAAGTTTCGTATCCGCGATCTTCATTTGAAGTATATTCATCAAATTTTTGGTTATATAATTTAGATGTTTTTAGTGTCATAAGACGCATCGCAAAAGGTTCGCTGATAAAACAATAATCATATTGATCCAAATAAGTTCCAACGAGTAATTTATTATATAATTCTAAATCGGTATCATCGGTAAATGTAATTTGATATTTGTCAGGAGTTAATGCTTTCTTGATTGTTTTCCCAAGGCTTCCAAATTCATTGTTTGCTAAAACTTTAAAATTCTTTTGAATAGATAAATCAATTTCTTTTAAAGGCATTAGTTGTTGATTGCCAGTCGCTAAAGTTCCAATATAAACAAATTTATCATATTGTCTACATAGATCCAGACCTCTTACTGCATCGTAAATAATAATTTGGTAATCATCTTCACTATCACCTTTATCAAATGCATCTTCGATCTTTTTTTGATCTGAAGTAAAGAATAAATGCTCGTCGATATCATAATAATAGGCACATAAAGAAAGTGAACCTGATCCTTTTTCTGCTAAAATGTTATATGTTAATGGCTCAACTTTAAGAAAATAACTTCCTAAATTACAGGATGAACCTGTGATTAGAAAAAAAGAAAAAAACAGGACTTCAAAACATCTTTTTAAATGACTATTCATCTTCAAAAACCTCAGTAATGACTTCACCAATCTGATTATTAGGTTTTAAATTAAAGTTTTCAATAACTGTGCGTCCAATACAAGCAAATGATTTTTGATTATCTAATTTGTGACCATGTTCAATTGATTTTGAATAAATTAAAAGAGGAACCATTTCTCGAGTATGATCAGTACCATGATGAATTGGATCGTTTCCATGATCTGCTGTAATCATTAAAAGATCATTATCATTCATCTTAGAAATAAATTCACCTAATTTAACATCAAATTCCTCAATGCACTTTGCATAACCAAGTGGATTTCTACGATGACCATATTCTGAATCGAATTCAACTAAATTGACGAAACATAATCCCTTAAAATCTTTAGAAAGAAGATCAATTGTTTTATTCATACCATCAATATTTGAAATTGTTTTTTGAGTATTAGTAATTCCTACCCCATTAAAAATATCGCTAATCTTTCCAACGCATTCAACATCAAAAGAGTTTGCTTTTAATATATCCAAATAGGTTTCTGATGAGGGTGATAATGCATAATCATGACGATTTGGTGTTCTTTTAAAATTATCTTTTGATGTTCCAACATAAGGGCGAGCAATAATTCTTCCAAGTAAATACTCTGGACGCATACAAATTTCTCTTGCTATTTCGCAATAATGATATAGTAATGGAACAGGAATAGTTTCTTCATGTCCGCAAATTTGTAAAACAGAATCACTTGATGTATATACAATTAAATCGCCAGTTTTCATCTGGTGTTCACCATATTGCTTGATGATTTCAGTGCCAGAAGCAGCAATGTTACCGACAACTTTCCTACCTGTTTTTTCCTCAAGTTCATGAATTAACTCTTTTGGAAATCCGGTATCTGTAAATGTTTTAAAGGGTCTTGAGGTTAGTATACCCATCATTTCCCAATGTCCGGTCATAGTATCTTTACCATTACTTGCCTCTTCAAGTTTAAGAACATATGAATGTGGATGATTGACTTTAGATGTACCTAAGATACGATTATCTAAATCATGTAGGCCAAGCATATTCAAATTTGGGATATTTAGACCATGATTTTGTTCACTGACATGAACAAATGTATTTGCACCTTCGTCATTAAATTTTTTTGCATCTTTCATCTCTCCGATGCCAACTGAATCCATAACAATTACAAATATTCGTCGATATTTTTTCATAATTACATCTTTCGGAAAAAAATTTCCGAGCACTCCTTTCGCATTTATTAATATTATAAGCTATTTTTTATTCATAAACAAATCATAAGCAGAAAGAATTCTTTTACTTGATACATGGGTATAAATTTGTGTTGTAGTAATATTGCTATGTCCCAAAATTTCTTGTACCATCCTTAAATCTGATCCATTTTCCAATAAATGGGTTGCAAAACTATGCCTTAAAGTATGAGGAGTTACATTTATAACTATCCCAGCATCATTCGCATATTTTTTTATTATTTTCCAAAAATATTGACGAGTCAATTTGTCGCCTCGACGATTAAAAATACGAATTGTGACCGATGAATGTCATATTTACCACGAACTTCATACAGATATTTTAAAAGATATTCTTTTGCAAAATCACCAATTGGAACATGTCTTTCCTTACTTCCTTTTCCAATTATTTTTAAAATTCCCAAGTCGATATTAACTTGCTTTAATTTTAAATTAATCAGTTCGCTGACACGCATTCCAGATGCATACATAATTTCAAGCATTGCTCGATCTCTTTTTCCTTCGTCTTTATTCATATCTGGAGAAGAAAATATTTCTTCAACTTCTTCTGTAGATAAAACATCTGGCAAATGTTGATTTCGTTTTGGCATCGCTAAGGAAGATGTATTGATATTAATAATGTTTTCTTTTTGCAAAAAAAACATAAATTGTTTAACTGTTCCTGCCCGACGAATAATTGTTGTTGCTGCTTTTCCGTCACATGATAATTCACTAATAAAATTCTTTAAATCATTTATTTGTAGATCTTCAGCATTTTCTTTTTTTACAAAATTAATAAATAAACTTAAATCTTTTTTATAGCATTCTATTGTTAATAGCGATGCATTTCTTTCAAATAGCATCATTTCAATAAATCTTTGATATGCATCATTAATCTTCATGACTGTTTCCACCTAAATCACTAGCCATAAGCAAAACTTTTTTCTTAAATTTATTATTTAATTCATCAATTAATAGTTTAGTTTGGCATTCTTCACGATGTTTTTCAATATCAAACAAACTCATTTGTACGTAAAAATTTTTTTTATCAATCAGATTTGATAAAGTCACTCCAACAAGACGAATCATCATTCCAGAAAAATTCGAATCATATAATTTAAGTGCATTATTATAAACATCATCTAAACTATTTGTTGCACATCTTAATGTTATTGAACGTGACATTGCGGTAAATTCACTATCTTTTATATTAAGGGTAATTGTAGTTCCAATCTTACCATTTTTTTGCGCTTTTTCAGTTATTTCTACTGATTTTTGATAAATCATTGAAGTGATTTCATCATAATCATCAGTATCAAATGAAAATGTTGTTGATGAACCAATGGATTTTGAATCCTGAACTTCAACGACAACATTATCGTTTCCTTTACCATACGCCCAATCTTTTAAGACAAAATAAAACTTACCTAATATTTTTTTAACTTCTAATGATTCATCAAGAGCAAAATCGCCAATAGTTTTTATATTTAATTCCTCTAATCGTGGATAGGTTTTCTTTCCTATTCCAAACATATCTTTAATTGGTAAAGGCCAAATAATCTTTTTGATATCTTTTTTTCTAATAATTGTAATTCCCATTGGTTTTTTCATATCTGATGCCATTTTTGCCAAAAATTTTGTTGGAGCTAAACCAATTGAACACATTAATTTAGTTTCATTAAATAAATTTGTTTGTAAATTTTTTAAAAATAATACTGGATCTTTGCAATCTTTCATACACTCTGTCATATCCGCAAAACATTCATCAATTGAAGTAATCTCAATAATATTAGTATAACGACGAATATAATCAAAAAATTTACTGCTTAAATCATGATATAATTTAAAATCTGGATTTCTAATAACAACTTTAGGACATAACTTTAATGCCATGTATGTTGGCATAGCGGAATTAATGCCATATTTTCTTGCTTCATATGATGCGGTTGATACTATTCCTCTTCTTGTATGTCCGGCAATAATCAATGGTCTTCCTTCAAGTTCGGGTTCTTTAATTACCTGAGCACGAGCAAAAAAGCAATTCAAGTCGATATGCATAATAATTTTGCTCATAATTTCGTTCCCTTCTAGGCTAAAGAAAACCCTATTAATATTATAATGCAGATCGAAAATGAAAAAAATAGAAATAATTAAAGTATAAATACTTAAATTATTACTACTAATTATATACTAATTATCTACTATTTAATTTTTGAACGAATTTTTTTATCTTTTAAAGAGAGATAGTCACTAATCATAGCAATAAACTCACTATTTGTTGGTTTTGCTTTAGTAGCAGAAATTGTATAACCAAATATTTCATCAATTATATCAACATTGCCACGATTCCATGCTACTTCTATTGCGTGTCTGATTGCTCTTTCAACTCTTGAACCAGTTGTTTGATACATCTTTGCGATTTCCGGATATAGAAGTTTTGTCACTTGTCCAATATACTCTGAATGATAATATGAAGAACTAATTGCACTTCTCAAATATTTATAACCTTTTATGTGAGCAGGAATTCCTACATCATGAAGTATTTTGGTAATGTTTTCTTCGAGTTTTTGCTCTTTTGAATCATTCATTAATTTATGTGATACACAATGATTAATTTGATTAATCAGACTATCAATGTCATATGGTTTTAACATAAATTGAGTTACATCATATAGTTTTAATTGATCTAATATATGATCATTCACTAAACCAGATTGGCAAATTATATGTTCAACATGTGGATATTTATTTGGATTATCTGTTATTTCTTTAAGTACTTGGAATCCGTCAACTTGAGGTAAGATTAAATCTAATACAAGTACATCTAGATGAGTTAAATTAGATAGAGTTTCTAATGCATTTTTCCCATTATTTGATGAACCTGATAAAACTAAATTATCTGTCATTGAAATCTTTTTAATCACTTCAGTTATTAATTCATTTGAATCGTCGACAATAAATACAGTTTTCTTTTCCATTTTTCTCTCCTATTTTGGTAATTAACATCTTTTTGATATTAATGTGTAAAACAAGAGATGTTATAACAATTTTTTGTAATTATTTATGAGACATAATATAGACAAAAATAAAATTCGCCAATTAAGCGATTTGAATTTAAATAAATCGCATCACATAATAAAAGAACAAAAGTTATTTTTTTATCATTTAGACTAAAATCTTTTTAAAAGAAATTATAAAAAATATAAAATAGCTTGTAACCTTTTAGGTATTGTTAAACTTCTATTTCTTAAAT
>CANQDY010000021.1 GCA_947593895.1 uncultured Bacilli bacterium | reverse complement strand
TCATTATTAGATTTTATCAGTCTTAAACACTCTACTTGTTTTGGTGTCAATTCATCTTCATTATCTGATATTAATCTTACCCATGTTTCGTATTGAATCTTAGGTTTAGAAAGAGATGACTTTTTAGGTTTTAAAGATGGAGGCAGCATTGATTGATAAACGCTTATCAAAGTAGCAAAATAATAATCGCTAAGTTTCAATGCTAATTCTTGAAGTTCTTGATTTAATAAAGGTTCATCATCAATAATTTTACTCACTTCTTTAATAACGTAAATTGATTTCTTTTGATACTCTTCTAAGGTTTCATCAACATAAATAACATTAGTTACATAACCAACTATTTCTTTATGGTTAAAATTAATTAGAACTCTTATGCCCCTCTTTACTATCTTATCGCCTAGATATGCATAAGAAAAAATGTGATTCAACGAACCAACATTGTATTCAATTAATACCTCTAAAATTTGCATATTATTTTTTATTTAAGCGCTTGCGAATAATATCTCTAATCTCATCACTAGCGCGTTTAATATTATCATTTAAAATTGTATATTGATACTGATTTTTTAAAGTCATTTCACGTTTTGCTTTATTTAATCTTTCTTGAATTATTTCTTCCTCTTCGCTTCTGCGACCTCGAATTCTTTTTTCAAGTTCTTCAATGGAAGGAGGCAATAAGAAAATTGAAAGTACATCAGGGTCATCCTGATATTTACTTAATACTTGCTTAGCACCCTCTACTTCAATTTCTAAAAAAACATTTTTTCCTTGTTCTCTTAGACTTTCAACATAAAATTTTGGTGTTCCATAGTAATTGCCGACAAAAACCGCATGCTCTAAAAAATTACCATTTTCAATTCCTTTTAAAAATGTCTCTTTGTCTACAAAAAAATAATCTACCCCTTCGATTTCTTTTGGCCTTGGAGGTCTTGTTGTCATTGAAATCGAATAAACTAGATTTAATGAACTATCTTTAAATACTTGTTTTCTAACAGTTCCTTTACCGACACCAGAAGGTCCAGATAAAACAATTAATAATCCTTTTTTCATGAAATTTTCCTCAAATATTATATTCATTTCCATTTTACTCGACAAATTCTTTTTTTTAAAGAAAAAAAGATAAATAATATCAACAAAAGTAAAAACCATATAAAATATAATTGAGGTGAATTTATGGCAATTTCAAATTTTACATTAAATCGAATATATTTAGACTATAAAAATAAATTGGAAGGAGTAAAAATTAGTAAAATTGTTAAGATTTCTGATTGTGATTTTTCTTTCATTCTTTTTAGTAATAAACAAAAAAGTTTGATTATCTCTTTATCTCCACTTCATCCTTACTTTTTAATCTCTTCATCTTATTTCAAAACTCTAAATGAAACAAATCAGTTTATTTCTCTGCTAAAAAAATATTTTGAAAATGGAATAATTGTCGAAATGAAAAAAGTACCTAATGATCGAATTGTAATATTTAAAATTAAAAAAATTACTCCTACTTATCAAACAATTATTAACAGTTTGATAATCGAGTTAATTCCTCATCGAACTAATGCAATTATAATCGACGAGAATAATGTGATAATTTCTGCGTTAAAGTTTTCATCCTCTCTTGATGAAAAGCATTTGATAGCTAAAGGTGCTCATTATTCAATAAGTGTAAATGAAGATAAATGTATATCAAAGTTAGATACTCTTGAAACATTAAAAAACAAAATTGGAATTACTTTATATAAAGATATTGTTTATCGTATTAATAAAGAAAATTCTTCTTTAGAAGAGATAATTGAAGAAATTTTGACTAGTAAAAAATACTATCTTTATAACAATGATATTCTATCTATTAAACTTCATAGTCATCATTGTCAAGAAATTACTTTGGATAAACTATCTGAAATATATAAACAAATTGAAACGGAAAAATATAAAAAAGACCACTTTAATATGATATACCATTTGGTTACTCATAAATTAACAGGTCTTAGAAATAAACTAGTTAATTTAGAAAAAGACTATCAAAAAAACTTATTAAAAAAATCATATGTTGATATTGGAAACTTGCTATTTATCAATCAATCTTTGTATCAAAAAGGATCAAAAGAAATTAATATTGCCGGACAAACAATATTACTAGACGAAAAATTAAACTTAGTAGAGAACGCAAACAGATACTTTAAGCAATACCAAAAATCAAAAGTTGCCCTAGTTGAATTATCCAAACAAATTGAATTAACAAAAAACAAAATCGAATTTTTTGAAAAAATTGAAAATCAAATCGAATTTGCGACCTTAAAAGATATGGAAGATATCATCTTAGAATTAAGTGATAACGGCTATATTAAGACAAATGTAAAAAAGAAAAACTCAAAAATAGTTTTACCAAAAAATTATTATCCTCATTACATAACTATCGAGGGTGATAAAATTGGTTTTGGATTATCAAGTTATCAAAATGATTATCTGACCTTTACTCTGGCTAGAAAAGACGATTATTTTTTGCACATTAAAGATAGTCATGGTCCACATGTTGTAATTTTTTCTTCTACACCAAGTAAAGAAGCCATTCTATTTGCTTGTGAAATCGCTCTTTTCTTTGCCAAAAAAGAAAGTGGCGAAGTCATTTTAGCGGACAAAAAAGATGTTAAAAAAATTCCAGGAAAAATCGGAATGGTAAGTTTTACTAATTATCAAACAATCATCATAAAACAAATAAGAGAGCAAACAAAAAATAAACTATTGAATTTGTCAAACGAAGATTAATTCACTCTTAAATAACTTGAAACAAGATTAAAATAATCACTTTTGTTTTTTGTCGATACACTAAAATCCTGATTAATAATTTCTAAACTTGGCATTGAATTATTTTCATTAACATCAAGGTAAATATCGATTTGAAATTCATCTTTAAGTGGTGTTATATAATAAGTAATCTCATCACTTTTTTCTTGATTAGTATGATAAATGATCCCTTTTTTTAATGATTCTTTATAAGAAATGAACTTAGGGTCATCGCTTTTTTTTAGCGATAATATTTGTTCTTCTTTTACATTAAAACTACTACATTTTTCATCATAATAAAGATTTGACTTAAAAAACTTATCATTAATTTTGTCAGTTCCCAATGCAAAACTATTTACTTTACCATTCTTAATAATCAATATTAAAGGATAGTAGATGATAAACATTCCTTCATCATTAATACGATAATAATCATCTTTCAAGGAAATATTTTTTATAAAAGATAGTTCGCTATTTTCAATATCATCGACGATTAAAGAATATATCCTAAAATTATTTTCTTTTACAAATTTATCAAGAAACGAACTCTTTATTTGATAACAAGCATGGCAATTCTCTGAGTTAACAAAAACAACAAACTGGAGATTGTCATTACACTTTTCTTTCATTTCATTAATTGAAATATTTATGTAATCATGAAAAATAGTTCGTTCCACTAAAATTTTTTCTTTATGGATTTTAGCACAACTAAATAACATCATCAAAGATAAAAAAAATAAAATAAACTTTCTTATTTTCATTTCTTGAATTCCTCTTTAATTAAAAAATCTTCACCCTTAATTGTTTCAAAAGTTGCTAAAGAGTAGAAATCTTGTTGCCTTTTCATTTCATATACCACAATAGCCACTGAATTTGATAGGTTTAAACTTCTAGCATTTATTTTCATTGGAATTCTCATCGTTCGATCTAAGTTATTTTTTAATATCTGATGCGGAATTCCAGTTGATTCTCTTCCAAACATCACAAAATAATCTTTTGTAACATCAGAAAAATCAAAATCAGTATAGCAAGACGATGAATATCGAGTAACATAAAAAATATTACAATTAGGATTTTTTAAATAGAAATCATCAATATTGTTATATTCGATTATATCTACATCATTAATATAATCCATACTAGCTCTAAGAAGAGATTTTTCATCTAAAGAAAAACCAAGTGGTTTAATTAAGTGAACTCTAGCGCCAATTGCCATTGCCGTTCTAATTATATTTCCAGTATTTTGAGGGATTTCCGGTTGATATAATACAATGTTAATCATAATTATTCTCCTAAATCAGAGCTTTACTTTTTAAATTTATAAATGCTTGTCCAAGTAAAGTTAAAGAAATATTTTCTTGATTGATAAAAATATAGTTTTCTTTTTCTAAAAAATCAATAATTTCATTAACCTTTTTGCCACTTTCTAATGCATTATGAGTTTTTAAAAAGTAATAATCAACCACACTATTAAATAGTTCTCCTCTTTTGATAGTTTGATTTTCCGATTGATATATTTTTTTAATCACCATCATCTTTTCAATATCACTTAGACAAGATTCAGCAATAATATCCGAGTAAGTATCTTCACTTAAATTACTAATCAGTTCTTCTCTTTTTTCCATTGGAAAAAAAACTAGTAAATTTTTTATAATATTAATAAATTCAGATAATTGTTTATCTTCTTTGTAATAATTTTTATACATTTCCGAATCAATTATTCCTATAAAGCAAGGGATAAGATAACAATTTTTGCTCCTGATTTCAGAAATTAAAGAAATTGCATAATTATCTTTACCATTAAGTAAATAAACAATAAATAGACAAAAAGTCACTTCAACATTTGGCGTGGAACATTTAGCATATAATTGAGTAATTTTTTCAAGATTATTATCTTTTAAATAAATGTGAGCTAAATCTACCGTCGCATGGTATTTGTCACGTTGGTTTAAAACCACTAAAGTTTTTGCCATTTTTTCCGCTAAAGAGTAATTTTTTAAACTTAAATGATAATCTAGTAGTGTTCTTCCAAGTCTCATAATCTCATCTGTTAAAATAAAATCACCTATGAATCCAACTAAATTCTTACATTCTTCATTACACATTCTTTCTATTTCTTTATAGAAGAATGTTGTTGCTTTAAAGAAATTATGATCTAATTTAAACTTTTCAATTTGATAAATTACATTACTTCTATCATTAACTATTAAAGAACAAATTTGAAAATATGCAGTCTGATTTGATTCACTATTTTTTATAAGTGAATTAATCTCTTCCTGATCTTTTTTTCTTTTTTGAACAGCGCCAAAAATATCACTATCATTTTCAAGTAGATAAATATTAAATTTTTCAATGTCTAAATAAGAGAATTTTTTAATATTTCTCTCATTTAAAAAATTAAAAAATGTTTTAGCAAAATAATCCATTTTACATTACCATAAAATATAAAAGTTTATCCGCAATTGATTGATCAACTGCTTGAACTATTGCCCTATTAAAATTTGCATTATTTTTATAGTGAATAATATATGAATGAATATTTTTCTTCCTTTGAAAATAGGTGGAAATGTCTTGAATTGCAATAATATTCTTTTTTAAAACAACAATTCTACTTTGATAAAATCCTCCATGAAAAATTGTTAATTTCTCTTCATTAAAAGCTATTCCATCATAATCATAAGATAATTTAGCATTGATAAATATAAAAGCCAAAATAAGTAAATAAAAACATGTGAAAGTTCCAATAACAATTCCCATTATAAGATATTGTTTAAAATAAATTCCCCATACTAAAGAAATTACATTAGCAAGTCCAAAGAAAATAGAAAATCCAACAACTTTCCATGAGAAAAAAGGAATAATTGATTTTGTTCTTTCTTGTTTTTCTAAAGGGGTATATTTATCCAGTATTTTCAAAAGTATTTCTTCAAATTCACTTTTCTTACAAAGTGGAATCAAAACATTATTTAATGAATGTTTTTGATAATTATTATTATAAATTTCGCCATATCCTATTACATCGATATTAATAGAAACAAAACCAAATATTCTTTTAATAAGTCCCTGATTTATTCTAATCGCTTTGATTTTACTTAATTCAAATGTGTTTTTATTTTTTATAAATAAACCATAATTTATTTCTAAATTTGTCTCGTTCTTGAAAACTTCAAAATTATAATAAGCAACAAAAGAAACAAGAATTGACATTGTAAATGAAATTAATACAATGATTAAATATATTCCAATCAATAATAAAGAAAATTGAGTAAAATTAAATCCATCAATATCAACTTCCATTTGAAATAAAACTCCAAATATAGCATATATAATCCCAAATGAAATCAAAATTGAAACACTCGCTAAAAGTGTATTTAATAGACCATATATAATTTTTCTTTTAGAAGTAAATTTAAATAAATTTGCTTTTACTACATTCTCTTCCTTAATTGTTGATTCTTCATTAACATTAAAATTTAATTTATTTTGTTGTCCTTTAATTCTTTTCATTAATTCATCAACAACTTCGCCAGTTTCAATAATTAAAATTTCAGCATTAAAAGCAGTATTAGTTGAACCTGAATCAACTGTCAAATAAGCCACATTAAAAATTTGCTGAATTATACCTTGCTTTTTATTAACAGCATTAATCCGACTATATTCAAGAAATGATTTCTTTTTAAACAACACACCACGAGAACAAGTAATCCCTCTTTCATTTAATTCATATCTTGAAGTACGATAATACAGATATATATACAAATTAAATAATAAATAGCATGCCAAAGATATGATAAAAGGAATAAAAATAAGTTCAGTATTTAGTATTAAATTACCTTCTTCATCTTCTGAACAAATAGTTCTGATGAACATCACAAAAATAATTAGTGTATAAAATATACTTATAACTAAATGATAAGGAATAAGTTTTTTTGTATACCTATTCATTTTTTAATTCCTCAATTCTATTTTCTAAATTACCCTCTAATTCTTCAATCATCTTTTTAGCGTCATCTAAATTAAGTCCATTTATTAAATAATTACTTCCTGCAGTAGAAATAATTACTCCGCCTAACTTAAAAATAGTCATAATTGGTCCCTGATAGATATGCAAATCTTGAATTTGGCAAATCGGAACAACTATCTTATGTCTAAAAATAACCCCAAATTGAATAAATATCTTTTTTTTATCATAAGAATACTTATAGAAATGATATTTCAAAAATGGATATCCAAAACAAATTAGTCCAAGTAAAAAACAAATGATGACTGAAGTAATTACTGCTGGAATTAAAAAACCTTCGTAATAACCTACTGCACATATTACAATCATTATTATCAAGAAAATAAAAAAGGAAATGCCTCCACCAATTAACCATACACTTCGAATTTTCTTTTCTAAAAATTTTAGATTATTTTCCATATATAATTTATCCCCCTTAAACTAATTATAGTTTGAAAGAGTTAAAAGATAAACTATTTTTGTGCTTTATAGCCTTGTTCATTAATTTTATTAATAAGTTCATCTAAATCAATACTGTCATTGTAATACACAGTAAGTTCATTTTTCTCTAATGAGGCCTCACTCCTGATTACATTTTTAATTTTCATGCTTGCATCTTCAACTCTCTTTTTACAATGCGCACACATCATGCCTTCTACTTTAATTGTCACTACATTTTCCATTTTTTCGTCCTCCTTCATTTTAATTACAGTATTTTCAATTTTATCAATGCGGTTTACTTTAAATAGATTAATTCGTAATGCGTTAATCACAACAAATATACTGGAAAAACTCATTGCTAGTGATCCAATCATTGGATTAAGTTTAATTCCAAATGAATAATAGAATATTCCTGAAGCAAGTAATACTCCAATACAATTATAGAAAAACGCCCAAAATAAATTTTCTTTTATTATATTTAAAACTTTTTTACTTAGTTTAATAACATTTACAATATCCATTAAATCATTTCTAAGTAAAACAATATCACTTGATTCTAAAGCAATATCACTTCCTCCACCAATAGAAATTCCTAAATCAGAAGAAGTTAACGCTAAAGCATCATTTACTCCATCTCCAACCATAGATACAAGATGATTATTATCCGTTTTAAATGAATTCATAATTTTTTGTTTGTCTTGAGGAAAAACTTCACTATAAACACTGTCAATTCCGACTTCTTTAGCGACACTTTCCGCAATTAACTTATTATCTCCAGTTAACATTACTACTTTTATCTTCATCTTCTTTAATAAGTTAATCGCTCTTATCGATGATTCTTTTATTTTGTCTTTAATTAATAGATAACCAACAAAAGTTTGATTTTTTGTGATTAAGATTGGATTATTTCCTTTCTTAGCAAATTGATTTAATTTTTCTAGTTCGTTTGGTGGTATAGTTTTATCACATTCAATTATTCTAAAGTTTCCTATCATATATTCATCATTAAGATATTTACCTTTTAACCCCACTCCATCAATTGATTGATAGTCATTAATTTCTAATTCTTTAGCGTTATTTTCTTTACAAAAAATAACCATTGCTTTTGCAAGTGGATGTTCTGATTGGTTTTCAAATGAATAAACTATGTCTATCAAATTATCATCTTTAAAATCATAATCAACTACACTTGGCTTTCCTTCAGTTATTGTACCTGTTTTATCCATTATAATCGTGTCAATTTGATGAGCTTTTTCAAGAATTTCTGCGTTTTTAATCAATAGCCCATTTTCCGCTCCTTTACCGGTTCCAACCATAATTGCCACTGGTGTGGCAAGACCAAGAGCACATGGACAAGCGATTACTAAAACTGATATTGAAAAATTAAAACTTAATTCAAAATTTTTACTAACTAAATAATTAATTAACAAAGTGATTAGTGAAATAGCAATAATTACAGGAACAAATATTCCCGAAATTTTATCTGCTAATTTTGAAATTGGAGCTTTAGAATTACTTGCTTCTTCTACTAAAGTTACCATGGTATTAATTGATGAATCCTTGCCAACTTTAGTTGCTTTAACCTTTATAAATCCTGCGGTTGATATTGTCGAAGCAAATACTTCATCGCCAGCTTTTTTTAATACCGGTATACTTTCTCCGTTTAAATTAGATTGATCAACAGAACAAGTTCCCTCAACAATAATTCCATCTACTGGAACTTGATCACCTTTTTTTACAATGACAATATCATCTTTTTTTACTTGCTCAATTGGTAGAAGAACCAGACTATTATCATTTTCCACTAATGCTGTTCTTGGAACTAAATCCATCAATGCATTGATAGCTTTTGTTGTCTTCTTTTTTGATAATTTTTCAAAATATTTACCTAAGCTTACTAATGTTAAAATCATTCCAGCAGATTCAAAATATAGGTTACTACGATATGTGTCAACAATCGTGTCTTGTCCATTATTTAATCCATAAGAGATCATTATAATTGAAAAAATTCCATAAACAATTGATGCAGTAGCGCCTAAGGCAATTAACGAATCCATATTTGGTGATAAATGGAAAATTTTTTTGTATCCAAAAATAAAATAATTCCGATAAATAATTAAAATTGGCATCACTAATATTAATTGTGATAAAGCAAAATACAAACTATTTTTATGACCCTCTAAAAACGATGGAAGTGATAAATTAATCATATTTCCCATTGAAATATACATTAAACATAAAAGTAGTAATGAGCATACAATTAATTTTATTAGCGAATAATCTTTTTTCTCATTCTTACTACCATCATCAACACTTGCATGATAACCAATTGTCGAAACTACATGTTCAATCTTTTCAATTGAACACTTACTATCATCCATTTCTAAAGTCATAGAATTAGTTAATAAATTAACATTAACATCAAATACTCCATCAATTTTACTAACATTCTTTTGAACATTTGCTTGACACGAAGCGCAAGTCATGCCCTCTACTTTAAATTTTAATTTCATTATTGGAATCTCCTAAATAAGTCAACTATTTCATCTAAGACCTCTAAATGATTCTCCTTAATATTTTCAACAACACAAGAATGAACATGATCATTTAAAATTATGTTTGCTAAGCCTTTTATCGCTTTATCTATTGCAGATAATTGAATCAGCACATCATCACAATATCGATCATTTTCAATCATTTTTTTTACACCATTCATTTGACCAATGATTCGATTAATTCGATTTGATAATTGTTTCTTTTGAATCATAGAACGGGTTTTTGTTCGATTTGCACAACATATTTCCATAAAATTCACCATATTTATAATATACCCCCAATGGGTATATTTCAAGTACAAAAATAATATTTTATTTGACTATTTTTATTTAAAAGAAACTAGTAATAAATATTTTTAATCCAATTCCAATTAGTAATATTCCACCAAAAATAATTGCTTTATTTCCTAATTTATCACCAAATTTTTTTCCAATATAAACTGCAGCAAAACAAATAATAAATGTAACTATTGCAATAATTAATGCACATAGTACTGCTTTACTAATTGAATAGTCTGCAAAGGTAAAACCGACTGATAAAGCATCAATTGAAGTTGCAATCGATTGAACAATTAAAGTTAAAAAAGTTAAATTAGTTATTTTTTCTTCTTCATCTTTATTTTTTACCCCTTCAAAAATCATTTTACAACCAAGCAATAGCATTAAAACTAATCCAATATAGGGAATAAAAGTTTCTATGTAACTCAAAACTGCGTGGCCAATAAAATAGCCAATAAGAGGCATTAAGGCCTGAAAAAATCCAAACATAAAAGCAATAAAAGTTACTTTATATACTTTCATATTGGGTTCATTCAATCCATCAGCCATACTTACTGCACAAGCATCCATCGCAAGA
The DNA here is from genome assembly GCA_947593895.1 of uncultured Bacilli bacterium. Taxonomy (GTDB): domain Bacteria; phylum Bacillota_I; class Bacilli_A; order RFN20; family CAG-449; genus UBA3210. Next base: position 2,478 of record CANQDY010000021.1, on the reverse strand, counting down.
GCTGCTCCTAATAAAAAACTATTGAATAAAAACATTAACATAGTGTAAATCCCTAAACAAAAAAAGACAAACACTTAAAAAAATTAGTTATACTAATATTTTTAAATGCAAGTCTCGTTAATTAAGGTTAACCTGGAAATTCCAGTATGTAGATTAACCACGGATTATCCGCAAACTACTCCCTTACAGGCAAGAGTTTAACACACATTAAAAATTGAAGCAATATTAATATTACAAATTGCAAAGTTTTTCTGGATTATAGAAACAATGATTTTTATATCTACCCACTAATACCCCATACCAATCTTTTTTGCATGATTTTTCTTTTCCCGGATTTTGAAAATATAATGCTCTATTTGCAGGATCCGCCCTCCAAAATTTTATACATTCCATTGCAAGTTTTTTTTCTTGTGCAGTTGCATTCCCAACAAATAAGCCAATTTGAGTTCCTTCAAATTGACCTTTTTGCGTCACCGCTTGAGTAATAGTTGTAATTCTTTTAAAAGGACTACAATTATAAACCACCCGATTCACAATAACATTTCCAACTAATTTCATGCCAAATACACCTTCTCCAAGTGCTTCAGCACGCATTATCTTTCCAAGTATGTTTACATCAGCTGTCCTATATCTAACTCTCATGACAATCACCTAACCTATTGTATGAAAGTAAAAGAAAAATGAAACATAAATATTTTTTATAATTTGAATTATGAAATATAGCTTAATAAATAATTGCTTGTAAGACTAAAAGATTTTCATTTCACTTCTTCAATTACAGCATTACTTAACATCGTGAGGTTAACTAATCCTGGCGATAATTTCCCATAACTAACTTCAATATATCACATGTGACAACTACAAAAAAATTAGCATTTTAAATTTATCAAATATTTTTATATGTCAACTTCATTTTATTTTATTACTTTTTATACAATGAACACCATAATTTTTTTCAAAATTATACACAAATCACCTTTTATTTTATGAAATTTGTATATTTTATCCAAGTAAAAGGACGGTTAGATTAACTCTAATCGTCCTATAAAATCCTATATATATTATTTTAAATTTGATAGTGAATTTAAGTATATATATTTATAAATTACTTATATTCTTTCCATGAAGAACAACTATAAGTGGTTACTTCACTTGTTACAGCAATATCCTCAGTTTGATTATAAACTCTACCTGGATCATTACTTGGGTCATGTATATCCCAACTTGGTGTTGTTGTTCCTGCAACACAACGTACTAGTAACATTCCAGTAATTCCACCATTTGTTGTGAAAGTTAATGTTGTATCTCCGGTATAAGTTGTAGCTAACCATTCACCTTGATCAGAGCCATTCCATACCCAAGCAAAGATAACACATCCATCATTTTGAATCCAATCAGGTAAATCAGTAATTGTATAAGTAGCGCCTTTTTTATCTGGGTCTGGATCGATTATTGATCCACCACTTATTGTTGCACTAATAGTGGTATTATTTGAAATTTTAATAGTGTAAATTCCGTTTTCATCTGCTTTCACTTCAATATCATTTACTTTGATTGTTACAGTTCCAGTTGTAAAAATAGAATATGTAATTTTAAACTTTATTTCATCACCATTATTTGCTTTTGACGGTAAAGTTCCACCATCGGCTAAATTATATGAACAATCAGTACAATTTACCCATTTTATATCAAAATCGCCTTCTTCATAATAATCAGTAATGTTAGGTGAAGAATTTCTAAATCCTGGATAACCATATAAATCTAAGTCGGTAGTAATTGGAGTATCAAAATCAAATGGTTGAGTACCAAATCTATCATAAAACCAAGTTGAAGAATTGTATCCACTCATAACACAACGAAAAACACTAATTTTTTCATTGTTTTCAACATAATATGTACGATATAAACAGTCATCATCTGGTAAATTCGCATAAAATGTAACTGTATGAGATGTATCTGTTTTAGTACCAATTTCTTTATAGTTTTCATATTTTGACATTGATGAAGAACTAGTTGAATCACTATTACTTGAAGTAACATCAACACTATTAATACTAGATTGATTAGATGATGGATCAATTGAAGATGTTTTATTACTCTTACGACATCCAACTAATGAAGCAACAGAAAGTAAAGAAACTGTAAATATTAATAATTTTTTCATAGCTTTTTTCTCCCTATTTCTTTAAAACGACAATTTCACTTGGTCCAATTGATACTGAATTGCCTGATATTGATTTATTAACATTAGATGCAACTAATGAATAACCACTTAATCCATTAATGGTGTGATTACCACTATTACTTGTTGCAACACGATAAACATGACCATCATAAGTAATCTGATAATCAAGTAAACCACCTGTTGAGGAATTAAATTTCATTGCTGAACTGACTTCTTTGTATGATGTTAATCTAAATCCTTTAAAATCGTTTCTAGCAGCAACAACTTTTTTTATAAAATCAAATACCTCGGTA
>CANQDY010000020.1 GCA_947593895.1 uncultured Bacilli bacterium | reverse complement strand
ATTTTTTGGATTTATGTTCAATCAATAAATCCAATCATCTTCTCCACGGCGGATGGATACTCAACCTTACTTGATACACCAATACCAGTATATGGAGGAAAGAATCAAGAAACCGATGTCAGATTTGAGATTACTAATTATATTGATAATTTGTATTCTGATGTAATTTGTACATCAACTTTATGTTTCTTAATTGAGGACTACGCTTTAAATGCAAATCTATATTTAGTTCAACTACCAGGAACTGATGGCGATTTTAAATTCACTGATGATGGAAAGGTTGATGGTAATGTAATTACTTCCGTTTCAGTTAATGTTGGTGAAACATTAGACTTAACTAGATTCTTAACTTCCTCCTCTAAAGATCTCGATGAAGGTAAAGAGTTCTTAAAATATTTAGATTGGTCAACCTCTGATGATTCAATCGGTGTAGTTAAGGAAGGGCAATTAAAAGGTTTAAGACAGGGTAGAATTGAAGTTAGTGTTTCTTCACCTTTAACCGGTAAATCAACTACAATTATTGCAAATGTTTTAAATAAAAAAAATGAATCAAAAAAGAACACAATTCACGATAATAGCACTTGCGAATTAGAGGATTTAAAATTTACTTCTTATCGCACATTATTTGCTTTCTTAAGCAGTGGTGATACGAGTGAAATTGGAGATACTGGTGATGTTAGATTCTTTTCTAGTGATTCATCAATTAATTGTTATCCAAGTGAAAAAGTTAAAATCTTTTATGATCTTGATCCATGGTATATTGATGAGGATCGAATTGAGTTAATTTGGTCAAGTACTAACTCAGAAATTGCTTCGGTTGATCAAGAAGGTAATGTTGTTGCTTTAAAAAAAGGTTCAGCAACTATTAAACTTAATGTAAAGGTTGATGGAAAAGAATCAAACATTATGGCATTAGCTAAAATTAATGTTAAAAGTGAATTTGTCATTGATGAAGCAAGAACTTTAATTGCATATAAAGGTTTAGGTGGAGATGTAGTTATTCCAGATGATGAAGGAATTCTTTACATTGGCTCATTTGCTTTTTGTCTGTATGAATTAGATTATGATATTAAGGTTGATGAAACTGATTATGATAAGAATAAAATACCTGTTTCAAATAACACAATTAAAAGTGTCGTTATACCAGAGGGAGTAGAAATAATTAATAAATACGCATTTTATAATTGTACTGCTTTAGAAAGTGTTACCTTACCAACCACAATAAAATATATTAGAGAATATAGTTTTGATGGTGACAAAAACTTAAAATCGATTAATTTTGAAAAGACAATTGCCATTGGTCAAGCAGCCTTTAGAGGTTGTACAAGTTTAAATAATATCGACTTATCAAAAGTTTATGCGATTGGTGTTAGATCTTTTTATGGTTGTTCATCACTTACTAATGTTAATTTATCTTCTTTAAGAAATACTGGAAGTGAAGCTTTTAAAAATTGTACATCATTATCAAAGGTAACTTTAAATAATAATACCAAGTTATCTGAAGGAATGTTTGAAAATTGTGCACTTGAAAGTCTTGAAATAGGAATTAATAAGATTCCTTCTAAGTGTTTTGCAAATAATAAAAATTTAGTAAAGGTTAAATTTACTCAAGATTTAATTTCAATTGATGAGGCTGCTTTCAGCGATTGTAGTAAATTAAATTCTATAGAATTTTTAGGTAGCGTCGATGCAATTTTAAGTCAGGCATTTAAAAACTGTACTAGTTTAGTATCTTTTGATTTACCAAATAATTCAATTAATTTAGGAAGTGAAATATTTGCTTATTGTACTTCTTTAGAAACTTTATCGTTTAGTGAAAATACCTTTATTACATCATTAGGTAATAGTTTCTTGTTAAATTCTAAAATTAGTAAATTTGTAGTAAATAATAATTCTAAAGACTATTCTTCACAAGAGAATTCACCATATTTAACTTCAAAAGATGGTAAGAAATTAATTCTTGCTGCTCCTAATTATAATTATGAGGAAAACTTATCTATTGATTTTAGTGAAATTTGTGATGGAGCTTTCTCAGGGGTTAGTAATTTGGTAAGTGTGGTAATTAATTCTCAGGATGCATTAATTGGTAATGGCGCATTTAGTTATTGTTCCTCATTAAAATCGGTTATTTTTAATAAAACTGGAATTATCATTTCGTCAAATGCATTTGAAGGTGATAAAGCCCTAGAAAATTTAATTAATTTAGAAGAGGTTAAAAAGATTGGCTCTTATGCATTTAAAGATTGTTCTGCCTTATCAGCGGTTAATATTGGAGATAATGCAGTTATTGGTGATTATGCTTTTGCATCATTAAAAATTACTGAATTAACTCTTGGTGAAAATGCTCAAATTAATGAATATGCATTTAGTTCATGCATTCGTCTACTAACAGTCAATATGCCAGTTAATGGTGGAGTAGTAATTAATGAAGGATCATTTTATGGTGATAACTTATTAAGAAATATTGATTTAACTAAAACCACAAATAGGATTGGTGCTTATGCATTTTATAAATGTTCAGCATTAACTTTATTAGATTTGACTAATGTAGAATATATTGGAGATTATTCTTTCAGTGGATGTTCTAAAGTCAGTACTATTAATATTCCAAAAGTTATTGAGATCGGACAGGGTGCGTTTATGCGTACTACTGTTTTAGGTAATGGCCCAATCATTACGGAGATTAACTTACCTGATACTCTTAAAGTCATTTCTGGCGAAGCATTTATGGGATGCTATAAATTAACTAAAGTGGTTATTCCTTTTGGTATTGAAAAGATTGATAATTATACATTTGCATATTGTACAAGTTTAACTAATGTTTCTTTACCAAACAGCGTTACTTCAATTGGTGATTATAGTTTTTATAAATGTAGCAAATTAAAATATATTAATTTAGATAATATTAAAAAGATTGGCGATTATGGATTTGCATCTTGTACTTCATTAGAAACAGTTAAATTAAATAGTGCAAATTACATTGGAGATTATGGTTTTTCAGAAGCACCAATCAAATCTCTTGATAATGTATCTTCATTAATTACTATTGGAGATTATTGCTTCCAATCAAGTGCCTTTGAAGAAATTAAATTAAATAGTGTAACCTCAATCGGTGAATACAGTTTCTATAACAATAAAGAATTAAAGAATGTTGTATTATCAAATAAATTAGAAAAACTAGGAAAAGGTGCATTCTTAAATTGTTCATTAATTAAAGAATTCAAATATTTTGATGATCAAAATAAGGAATTAAATGATGGAATGGTTAATGATTATTACTTCATTTATCAAGGTTCAATTTATAATTATTTAAAATCAGGAAAGTTTCAATTAAATAGTTATCCAGGTGGAAAATCTTCTCAAATATTAGAAGTTAAAGAAGGAACTTATCGAATTGAATACTTTGCAGGTAATTCTAATATTTATGTAACCAAAATTATTTTACCAGATAGTTTAAAATCAATAGGTAACTTTGCTTTCAGTGGGTATGCTTCACTTAAAGAAGTTGAATTTAGATCAGTATACGCTCCAACATTAGAGGGATCAAATGATGAATCTAAATTAAGTTATTCTGATCCAGGATATGATATTATCCATAAATATTATGATCCATACGAATATGATTTATACTATTATCAATTTGTTGCTCAAATTGGAAAACTAAATCAATTAAAACTTATTTTACCTTCAAATAATAAATTAAGTGGATATGAATCACTTACTTATTCAATGTATTTTGGTGACTACACAAAAGCAAGTCGAAGTAATTATGAAGCAAGGGACATAGATACAGTTAACTTTATTGATGCATATGAAAAATTACCTACAAATGCAGATGAAATATTTATGTCAAATAAAAAAGATATCGAAATTGCATATACAAATATGAATAAGTTAAAGCAAGATTTAACATCATATGGATATAGCCAAGAAGAAGTTGATTCAATGAAAAAATTTGTAGTTGATGCATATGAGAAAATTAATGCTTTAATCTTAGAGTATGCAAGTTATGAAGTAAAGGAAATTCAAAATATTATAAATAATCTTGATTCAGAGTTTAATTCAAAAGATATCGAAGTATTAAAAGATTTATATCGTCGAATTAATTTGTTATCTAAAGAAGATAAAGCAATATTAGATTTAACAAAGTATAATCAAGTTTTATCATCTTATAATGATTATTTAGCAAAACTTGACACAGTAACTCAAAATGCCGAGATAGTAGCATCAAAGACATATGATTATGTAGGACTAGGTGTAGTTTCATGTATTAGTGTATTTGGTATTTTGGCTTTTGCATTAAAAAAGAAGTACTTTGTTTTCTAGGAGGTTGATATTATGAGAAATAAATTTTTTATTCCAGTACTTATGTGCGGTTTATTAATTACTTCTTGTGGTGGAAGTAAGTTATCAAACTTTAATAAAAAAGTTAATTCTTCGCTTAAAGAAGTTTCAAAAGTGGTAATTGAAACAAAAATAAGCGATAATGATGTAATTGTTTATTCATCAATTAATAATATTAACATTACTCATGAAGATAATATGATTTCTGGAATTTCAGAAATAACAACATCTACTTTAAATAGTAATTTTGATTTTAAAATAAATAAAATAAGTAAAACATTTAGTGATATTGATCAAAAAACTCTTCATGGCTTTGAATTAAAAGAAAAGAATTTAAATGATTATCAAATTAATAAAGAGTCGAATTTAACAATTTTAACTGGAAAAGTTAATTTTAATACTACTAAAAATTATTTCAAAGTAGAAAACTTTAATTCTATAGACGATTGTAATATTGAATATCAGTTGACTGATTCAAAATTAACAAGATATACATGTAGTTATGTTGCTGATTTACAATTTTTAGTAAAAATAACTTCAACATATTCATATTAAACGAAAGGAGAAATAAATGAAAAATTATAATAAAATATTTTTGGTTTTTGCATCGGTGGTCTTAACTTCGGGATTAATTGGTTGTAAAACAAAAAATAATACAACTTCATCATTAATATCTAGTAGTGATTCACCAGTTAGTAGTGAACAAGGTTCAAATACTCTATTTAGTGATGAAGTAACCTCCAGTGAAACTTCAACAAGCACTTTAATAACAACTAGTGATGCAAGTTCTGATAATACAAGTGATGCAACAACTAGTGATGCAAGTTCTGATAATACAAGTGATGCAACAACTAGTGATGCAAGTTCTGATAATACAAGTAATGCAACAACTAGTGATGCAAGTTCTGATAATACAAGTAATGCAACAAGTAGTGATACAAGTATTGATATTACAAGTTGTACATCAAGTGATACTTCAAATACCAGTGAATTAAGTAGTGAGTTTTCTAGCAATATTTCTTCTAGTGAATCAATTAGTCATACTTTCAGTGAATGGACTATAACTATTGAGCCTACACTTACTAATGGTGGAATAGCAACAAGACATTGGATTGATGATCCAACTCATGTTGAAACAGAAAATATACCAAATTTAGCGGATAGTTCAGTTTGGAGTGTTTCTGAGTCGGTTAAGGAAACAAATTATGAAGATGGCTATACCACTTATAATTCTAAATATGGAAGTGTAACTATTACCTCAGTTAAAAAATATGGGAATTGGGAGTTTAAAGATAGTAATTTGGTGTTTGGTAGTCAAACAACATTAGTAAAAAAATCAAATGTTGGATTAGATGATATTGAAAAGACAGTAGCATTACCTAATCATTTTGTTAAAATAGATGTTACTACCGGAGATTTTGAAAAATATAAACTTGAACAAGGAAGTGATTATTACTTTGTAGAAAAAGATGGTGTTTTTACTTCAAATAATAAAGGAATAGATAGTTCAATTTCAAGTATGATCTTTACACCAAAAGTTAATGGTATCATCTCTTATAGCGTATTTTGCTCTAGTGAAAAGAATTATGATTATTTTTATGATTCAATTAGTCCAACTGTTAAAATAGGTGATGAAAAAGGACAAACTGAAAAAATAACCAGGCAACTTAATGCAAACGAAACATTTACATTTAATTATAAGAAAGATAATGGTGAATCTGAAGGAGATGACCAAGCCATTATCAGTAATATAAAGTTTGAAGTTTTAGATTTATCTCCTGCAACAAAAGATGATTTTGCCATTATCGATTATACTGACAATGGCGAGATATTAGATCCAATGGTTATTTTAAAAGATTCCAAAGTTGAGTTATTTGATTATAAAAAAGATGGTTATATATTAGATGGTTGGTATTATGATAAGACCTTAACTAATAGATACACTGATGAAACTATATTTAAAGAATATACAGTTTTACATGCAAAACTAGTGGAAAGTTATAAAGTTACTTTAGTTCTTAATAATGGTAAAAAAAACTTAGAATATTACTTTAAAAAGGGTGAAAAGATAATTTTAGATAACCCATCTTTGGAAGGATATGTTTTTGTTGGATGGTATACTACTATAAATTTTGAAGAAGGCAGTCAATTTAATCCAGAAATTTCTTACCAAGATGATGTTGTTTTATACGCAAAATATGATAAAGCACCAGACTATGTAGGGAAATACACAACTAAAGAGGTTTATAACGAATCTAATTTTGCTGCTGTTTTTAATAATCTTGAGATTGATGAAAACGGAAAGATTACTAATTTTGGCAGTTCAAATAAATTAGATAAAGTAATTTCATTTGATAAAGAAACGGGAAGAATTGAATGTGAAATAGATGGAATTCCTTCGTTTATGTATTATTATGATGGAATTATTATCGCTCCAACAACTCCTTCAACTTCTTCATTTGGTAAGGAAATAATAATCGGAGCTAAAAAAAGTTTTTCTAAATTTGGACAATATAGCTTTAAAGACGCAAATGGTAACTTTACGACAAAATTTATTGGATTTGTTTCTGATAATAAAACATACTATTTTGGTATTATAAATGATAAAGTTTATACAGATTTAGATTTCCAAATTAGTAATATTGAAGATAAATCAATTGATTTAACATCAATTAGTAGTTATACATCTTCAAAACTAAACTCATTTATTGTTAAAGATAGCTTAGGAAATATTTTACTTGCTAAAGGTAAAGATTATAATACTTGGATTGATTTAGAAGCACCATTTGGTACTTATTCAAATAATGAATTTACTATTACTTTAAATGGAATGGGTAATTATTCTGATTCAAATGGTAAAAATGGAAGATATGTATTATTAGAAAATAATATTGTTGGAGTAACTATTGGATTTGGGGAAAATGTTAGTGAGTACTTTGAATTTACACTTAATGGTGATTCATTCACTTATGAAAAACCAATGGTGACAATTACATTTAACACTGGTGAGGGGCATGAAATTATTGAGCCATTAGAGGTTAATAAGAACGTTCCTATTGTCTTAGAAAATGCAAACGATGAGGAAGATTATATTTTTGAAGGCTGGTATATTGATCCAGCACATCGATTAAAAATTATTGATAAATATACACCAATATCAGATATAACAATCTATGCTAAGTATGTTGAAGCAATTAAGTTATATGTTTATGAAAACAATGATTTTACTAGTGAACCATATGAAAAGAAATATAAGATGAATGATGTTGTAATTGTAGATGAACCATCAAAATTTGGATATATCTTTGCAGGGTGGTATACCACTTCAACATTTGAACCAGGTAGTGAATGGGAAAATGGTAGTATAATTACACAAAACACTTCAATTTACGCAAAATATGATATGGCAGAGCCATATGTTGGAAATTATACGGGTGTCTATATTAAGGGTAATGATGATACCGGTGGAATTTCTACTTTCGGAATCGAAAGTCTTTCTATTAACAGCAAATTAACAGGTAGTTTTACAGGTGATAATGCCTCATTTAAATTTGATGAAGATGACAAAACAAGATTAGTTATTGAAAAATATAGAAGTGTTTCGTATTCAAATACTTATAATGGTTGGTGGAATGAAAATGATAAACTCTTAGTTGCAATCTCTTCTACAACAAAATCAGCTGTTTATTTATTCTCTGGAAATGGTGATACAGATATTTCTGCAAGTGTTAAAGCCTCATACTGGAATGGTGGCGAAACAAGAATTATCTCTTATACTGACCCAAAAAATCAAAATCATATAATTTTTATTTATGATGGCAATGTCTATTTCAATGTAAAGGTTTTTGATGCAATTAATAATGAGATTAGTGATGTTACTACAGTATATAGTTTAGATTCAACAACTATTGTAACTGAGAATTTGAAATTTAGATTTGTTTCATCTGATACGGGATTAGTGCTAGATAAAGCCGAAGAAAATAACATTAATTTAAATATTTCTTATAATATGCAAAATATTTATCATGGATTTAGTGGAAGTAGTAGCTTATCTTTGGAAATTGTTGCAACAAATGGAAATAGAATAAATGTTCCAGAACTTGATTCTGGTGATGTAAAAGATAATGAGTTTATAATTATTGGTGATATTAATAAAAAATAAATTTGGTTTTACTTATAATGGTTACTAAGGTACATTTAATGAAATATTATTTTAATGCATATAAAATATTTTTATGAACCAATTATTATATATTCGCATTGAATTAAAATTAAACAATTGTGAAGGTGCATCGTAACTTTCTATAATGTTTGTTTATACTTCTAAAGAACTTATGTATTTTTAAATTCTATGTCTATAATGATGGAGTGACTAGGATTTATCGTTTTATAAAGGCAAAATATTGTATATTGGAATCGATTTTATCTTTAAAAGTGATAAAAAATTGGTGAAAGAGAAATATATAAAGCTTGATATAATCCTAAATACATCTATGAAGTTATTAATGGTTAAATGACCATAGTTATTTAATGAAAATGTTAAGATAAAAGATAGGACTATTGAAAAACTCAAAAATAGAAATAATTGAGTATAAAAACAATAGTTCCTTTTTTATGGTTTCAAGAAAGAAAATTCAACAAGAAATGCTTGTTGAAGAACCTATTTGACGTTACTTCAATTTTTATATATGTCTTCATTAAATTTTTTTATACTTGAATATTATTAATCATACTCAAGACGAAAGTAATAAGATTAAAATTTAGTAATTTTTTCTTGTTCTTCAATATCTATGTCAGATGAAGGTATTAAAAAACTTACTTGTAAAAAATAAATCATATAGAATATCTTTTGAACAATGATGTTTTATTATGAATAACTTTTTCTTTTGAATAAGCTTATTTATGGTTAAACAAGACAAAAGGTTATATGCTCTTATAACTAAATTATTTTTATTTTTGAGTTTTTCGACAATTCCTTTTTATAATAAAAATTTTATATTATATTGCTGATTTTTGACTTTTTAATTTTTAAAATATCTTTTTCATTTTGTTGTCAATAAAAAAGTAAAATAAAAAAGGAGAGTAACTTAATACTCTCCAACTTAATAGTAAATTACAGAATTCTGGATAACTTAACTGAGAAATAATATTCACCAGAAGTAAAACCGGATTCCAGATAATTTGATGTATAATAGTGAACTACTAATAAGTCCTCTTGAACTTCATAATCAATTGGGGTGATAATTGCATTTTGATTTTCAAGATCTAAAGTATATTCAAATGCTATTTTTTGAATAACTTCAGTTCCAACAAAATCTTGTGCGGTAAGCTCTAATAAACCAGTTCCATCATCGTTAAATGTATATTTGAATTTCATTTTATATATTTCGTAATAACTGGTATCTTCCCAATCACCAACAAAACAATTTTTATTTAATTCTCCAACAACATTAATATTGAATTGTTTTGAAATCGATGGATTATCTTTCGCAGCAACAGTGATTTTTACGCTACCCTCAGAAATACCATGCACTTTAACATTATTGTCTTCATCAATATATGCTGTTGCAATATCTTCATTTGAACTTGAAACAATCATTTCTTGTTTTGCACAATATGGACCAACACTTACTGGAATAGTGATATCAGTATTAGTAAATGCTTCACCAACATAACTATCATTGTTAAATGGTTTACTTGGAACAATACTACTTGCTTTAGCATAGGTAACAGTTACTTCAACTTGGCAATTAAGGAATGGATTGTATTCAGCTCCGACGGTTAATGTTGTTTTACCAACGCCAACAGCTTCAAAGCAACCATCTTCTTCATTGTAATCAATTACATTACGATCACTTGAATCAATAACATTGATATCCCAATAATCTAATCCAGTTAATGGTAAATAAGTGAAATCTGGAGAATACCTAATATAATCATAATGAGGCATTAAGTAAGCCGCTGATTGAATACTAAGAGTATTTTTTGCTTCACCTAAGGTGTATACATCATGGAAATCACATTCAATATCTTGAACAAAATATTGTTTTGGTGAGTAGAGAATTTTATTAACTGTCGATGAATCATAGTAAGAACCATATTCAATTTCAATATAATTTTCAGAAATGATACCACCATCATCAATTCCAAGATGGGCTTTAGAAATTGAGCCATCATTATTTAAATCTAGAGTAATTACAAATTCTGCAACATAAGTTTCAAATAATGTTTCATATGTTTTTGAAGCGGTAATTTCTAAAAAATGTTTACTATTCTCGTAGCGATTAAACGCTTTGAGAGAACCGATGTCGTATGAATCTGGATTCTTAAGAAGATAATAATAAGTTTCATCAAGAAAATGTTTGAGATTATTTTCATAATCATTCAAAATTTTATTAGCGTTATCTTCAGATAATTGGTTGTTTGCTTCTTCAACATCAACAATTGTATAAGCGCGAGCATGTTGAGTACCAATATCGGCCTTTCTAATATCGTAGAATACATTAATTGATCCATCGAGTGGATAACCAACATAACCAATTACTTTTTCTTCATCCCAAGCATCTCTAAATGAATCAGCAGTTCCATCTAGAGTGTAGAAATAATCATATCTAGTGTAATTGATATCATCATGCCTCTCGTTATCATCACGGAAAAAGTGAATTTTATTATAATTAGTAAAAGATAGAGCTTTTTCTAATATAGTTTCAACTTCACCTAATGTGATTTGGTCAGGATCAGTTACTTCTTCACTTGAAGATGATGAACTAGTAGAACTTGAAGTATCATCTGAAAGAATTTGAGACAAACTAGATGTACTGGAATTATCAACTGCTGAACTTGGTAATGAACTACTATCTATAGTAATAGATGAATCATCAGACGTCGTATTTGATGGCTCATTTTTACATGATGTCATTCCAATTCCAAGAAGAGCTACTAATGATAATGTAATTAAAGTTTTTTTCATAATATACTCCTCATTTTCAATCTATTTTAACAAATAATTGTTCAATTAATGTTAAGATAAAAGTTTTAATTTGTTTTGCAAATTTATTTAAGTGGTATAAATTGTTTAAATGTGGCAAATCAAATTTAAAAAAATTATAATATAAACGATATTTTGTGTAAACAAAATAATTGTAAAATTTATAATATCGATAATAGTGAATTATTGTTTTAAATAATTATAAATTTAACTTTAATATTATCATTTCTCAAATCTAAATGTCTTATTAATTGCTTTATAGAGTATATAATTTAAGAAATTATATCTTTTTGGTTATTTTATATAAATTTTGAATATTTATAGTTATAATTATTAATAAACAATCTGGAGATATAATCATGATAAATGAAAAAATGAAAAAAGTTGGAAAAGAAGGATCAGCGATAGTTGAATTATCGGATTATGGTAAAAAGAGAAAAAAAGAAATTGGAGAGAACAATGTCTTTGATTTTTCTATTGGCAATCCGTCAGTACCTTGTCCAGATAGTGTTACTAAAAATTTAATAGATATTATCAAAAATACTGATCCAGTTAAACTACATAGTTATACATCAATGAATGGTGTTTATGAGACAAGACATGCTATAGCTGAATATTTGAATAAAACATATGGGTCTAGTCTCAGTGGTGAATATATTTATATGACCCCAGGTGCTTCATCTGGACTGACAATTTGTTTTCATGCATTATTAAATAAAGATGATGAAGTAATTGTCTTTGCTCCATTTTTTCCTGAGTATAAGGTATTTATTGAGAAGGCTTATGGAAAAGTTGTTGCGCTTAATTGTGATAAGAATACTTGTTTACCAGATTTAAAATTATTAAAAAAAAGCATTACTAAAAGAACAAAAATGGTAATTATTAATTCCCCGAATAATCCTACTGGTGTAATTTACAAAGAGGATTTGATCAAGCAAATATCTTCCATTTTGAATCAAAAACAAAAAGAATATGATCAAGATATTTACTTATTATCTGATGAACCATATCGTGAATTGATTTATAGTGATGTTAAATATCCATTTATTACAAATTATTATTCCAATAGTATTGTGGTATATTCTTTTTCAAAATCTCTATCACTTCCAGGTGAAAGAATTGGTTATATCCTTTTAGGAGATAAACTTCATAAAAAAGAAGATGTTTATAATGCAATAAAAGGTGCAGGACGATCACTTGGATATGAAAGTGCACCAGCTCTTTTTCAATATCTAATACCAAGTTGTTTAGGTGTTACTTCAAATATTTCTATTTATAAAGAAAATCGTGATATTCTATATAATTATTTAATTGAACTTGGTTATCAAGTGATTTATCCTGAAGGTGCCTTTTATTCATTTATGAAATGTCTAGAAGAGGATTCCATTAAATTTAGTAATGTGGCAAAAAAATTTGAGTTATTATTGGTTCCTTCCAATACCTTTGGAATAAATGGATTTGTGAGAATTTCTTATTGCGTAAGTAAAGAAATGATAATCAAATCATTACCATCTTTTAAAAAACTAAAGCAATACTATGCGATAAAGAAAAGGAGTAATTATGGATTTAAAGCAAATAAGATTAAAAATTGATCAAATTGACCAGGGAATGGCTCATTTATTTGAAGAAAGAATGAGTTTGTCTAAATTAGTTGGTCAGTATAAAATGCAATATGGATTACCAATTTATGATAAATTAAGAGAGGAAAAAGTAATTGAAAAAAATCTCAATTTAATCTCAGATAAAGAAATTAAGAGTTATTATGTTGACTATCTTCATTCAATAATGGATATTTCAAAACGATATCAAACCTATTTAACTAAAGGAATGAAAATTGCTTATTGTGGTGTTGAAGGAGCTTTTTCTTATATTG
>CANQDY010000019.1 GCA_947593895.1 uncultured Bacilli bacterium | reverse complement strand
TCAATCAAAAGGAAATAATCAAATTGTCTTTTTGTCAATATCTTTCTTCCGTTGCAATAACTTTGTCACTTAACAAATAATATTAAAATTCAAAAAACATTTTTAATGTTGATAAAAATAGTGTATTATATTAAAGACCCTTTAAAATGGAGGAAGAAAAATGCAATACGTTTTAGTTGTAATTTCAGTTATTATTATATTAATCACCCTACTTCAGGGGGGAAAAACTAATGGAGCATCAGGTGCAATTACTGGTGGTAGTAAAATGAACATTTTCGCTAAGACTAAGGAGAGAGGTTCAGAAAGGGTTCTTTCAATTATGACCTTGATTCTTGGAATTATATTTTTCCTCTTTACATTGCTAACAAAATATTTTGGTTAATTAAGGGCCGGGTGATACTAGCCCTTTTATTTTTGGAAAAAATAAAGATGGTGAATTTATGAAAGAAAAAATTTTAAAATTAATGAGAAGACAATCATTAACCAGAAAGGTAATTCTGGAATTTTTTCCCAATGAAAAGCAAACTAATCAAGTTATTGATGAATTAATTAGTGAAGGTGAGATTGTTTCTTATAATCATAAATTATATTTGCCAGATCAATTAAATCTAGTAAAAGGAAAAATTGTTGCGATTAAAGATCGATATTCTTTTGCTTCAATTGAAGGAAAGGAAGAGGATGGTTATATTGATAATCATAATCTTAATGGGGCTTTTATTGATGATATTGTATATTTAAAGCCAGAATATTCTAAAAGTTATGAAACTTATGAAGTTATTTCAATAATAAAAAGAAATAAAAAACGTATAATTGGAGAAGTTATTAAAACTAAAAATGGTTTTCATCTTTTAACTAAGGATATTACTGATAAAAAATTTGATTTCATTGTAAATAAAAGTGAAGTCAGTTTATTTGATGGATATATAGTATCCGCGTATGTTGTTAGACAAACAGAAACTAAGGCTTTTGTTGATGTTTTAAATATTATTGGTCATAAGAATGATCCTGGTGTTGATATTAAAAGAATTATTTTAAGTCATGATGCTGATATTGAGTTTCCTTTTGAAGTCAGAAGCCAACTTAAGACAATTCCATCAGAGTTAAAAGAAGAAGATTACTTAAGCAGAGAAGATTTCAGAAAACATTTAATTGTTACTATTGATGGAGAAGATGCTAGAGATTTTGATGATGCTGTTGAAGTTGAAAGAACGATAAACGGATATTTAGTTGGTGTTCATATTGCCGATGTTGCTCATTATGTCACTTATGATTCTCCTCTTGATCAAGAAGCTTTATCAAGGGGAACATCAATTTATGTAACTGATCGGGTTGTACCAATGCTACCGGTAGAGTTATCTAATGGTATTTGTTCATTAAATCCTAACGTTGATCGTTTGGTCACTTCATGTATTTTTGAAGTTGATAACTTTGGAAATGTAATAAATAGCAGAATTACTAAAGGGGTAATTTGTTCACATGGAAGATTGACATATACATATGTTAATAAATTATTAAAGCATGAACTAAATAAAGATGAGCATATATCGGAAGATATCGATCAAATGCTATTCACCTTAAATGAAGTAGCAAGGAAAATCAGAAAAAGGAGAAATCGCTTAGGAGCATTAGATCTTGATTCGATAGAGTTAAAGTTTATTTGTGATTCAAATGGTAAACCAGTTGAAGTTATAAAACGAAAACAAGATGAAGGAGAAAAGTTAATTGAAGATTTAATGATTGTGGCTAATGAGGTAGTTAGTCGAACGATAGAAAATCTTAATCTTCCTTTTGCTTATCGAATTCATGAACAACCAAAGTCAAAAAAAATAGAAACTTTTATTAGATTATCAAATCATTTAGGATATCACTGCAATTTTTCTCCATTAGATGTAACTAGTAAAGATCTATCAGATCACTTAAGTAAGATTGATGATAAAAATAAAAGGGAAATTTTATCTATGGTATTACTTCGTTGCTTAGCTAAGGCAAGATATTTTGAAGAAAACCGCAAACATTTTGGTTTGGCAAGTGATTCATATTGTCACTTTACTTCACCAATTAGAAGATATCCAGATTTACTTGTTCATCGATTAATTGATCGTTACATTTTTAATAAAGATACTAGCGTTACTAATGAATTTAAGAATGAAGTAGCCTTAATTTGTGAGAATAGTTCGATTAAAGAGCGAAGAGCTTTATCTATTGAAAGAGAAGTTGATGATTTAGAAAGCGCAAAATATATGGAAGATAAAATTGGAAATGTATATTTTGGAATGATAAGTGGTATGAATGCAAACGGAATGTTTGTTGAACTTGAAAATGGAATAAATGGTTTTGTTGATTTTGAAGATATTGATGATGATTTTTATGTATTTGATGAACAATATCTTCAAGCAAAAGGAAGAAGAAATGGAAATAAATATAAACTTGGTGATCAAGTTAAGGTTTTAGTGTCAAAAGTCGATATCGAAACTTATTCAATCAGTTTTGTTTTGATTAATGATGCTAAATCTCTTAAAATGGAAAGTATAAAGAATAGGAGAAAAAGAAAGAACAATGGACGGTATTAAAATTATTGCAACTAATCGTAAAGCAAGTTATGAATACTTTCTTTCTTCTTTTATTGAGGCAGGAATTGCGTTAACAGGAACTGAAATAAAATCACTTCGTTTTAATGGTGCCTCGTTAAATGATAGCTATGCTTTAATTAGAAATCATGAAGTTTTTTTGTTAAATATGCACATAAGTGAGTTTAAGCAAGGAAACATTTTTAATCACGATCCTTTGAGAACTAGAAAATTACTATTACACAAAAAAGAAATAATTAAGCTAGAACAAAAAATTAAAGAAAAAGGATTTACTTTAGTTTGTACCAAAGTATATTTAAAAAAGGGTAAAGCTAAGATTGAATTAGCTTTAGCAAAAGGAAAAAAAAATTACGATAAAAGAGAAAGTGAAAAAGAAAAGACTAAAAAGCGAGAGGCGGAAAGAGAGAAATAAAATGATTCAAACTTTGGATAGTTATATTTATACTGGATTAAGTTTTTCAACCTTTTCATTTGATAAGATTTCTTTGTTGTGCGTTCGTTACTATTTAACCAGATTTAATAAGAAAAGATACTATACTTTGATTTGCAAAAACTTAAAAAATAAGAATTATTTTGCGGTTGATGATAATTCTGTTAATTATTATATTCATAACATTTTAAGAAGTCTTAATAGCGCTACATTGTTATTAACAACAAATAAAAAAGATGTTAGATTGGCAAAGAAATACCTTAAGAAAGATATCTGTTATTCATCTCCGTTTAAAATTATTGATCTTTCATCGGAAACTAAATTAAAAAGTGCGTGTTTTATTTTGTTGAATAAAGAGGAAACAATAAGATATCGAATTTTGATATCTTGTTTTTCAAAAGTTAAATTTATATTTTTGAATGAACTTATTGAAAGTCTGAAAAATAGTAATAGCGAGGAAACGATTTACGATCAAATTCAAATAAAAATTTTACAAGATAATGATTCAGAAGTATTTTTTGTTAATATTGATATTTTTACAAATGTTGCTTGTGAATTTGTTTATTCATTGAACAAGATTGCAATTGGTTTATAGATTAGTTTTTTGCAGATTGCTTTATGTGATAAAGTGATTGGAATATTTTTTTAATTGCATTTTTCCCTGAGAGTCGATAATGTTATGAAATGATATCTATTATAAATATTCTTTTAGATATCAAATACATAGTCTATTGAAATATACCTGAATCCTAAATTTTTGCATGTTAAACCATAAAAACGAAATCAATTCCTGGTAAATTGTAACTTTGATATTCCATTTGTTGATGTAGAAAATAAAATTAATTGAAATTGATGATGTTGTTAACCTATTTACAGATGTTGTTGTATTGAGAATGATAAAATAAAATATTAAAAGAGGTCATATTTTTAGGGACTTAATTTTTTCTTTTGTCAGTAAAAAATGTTGATTTGTTCATATGCTTTAATTTTTGAAAAAAAGAAAATAATGTCTTATGCATTTTGCTTATGCTAGTGTAAAAAAAATGTTTTTAATAATTGAAATAATTGAATTCTAATTATTAGATGTAAGCGATTTCATGGGTTTTAATGTACTTCTTTACATATTTTTTATTGACATCACTTAAAAAATGGTGTTTTATTGAAGTACGTAGTTTTAAATTATATAGGATTTATGCAGAAGGAGATAGCGTTGGTCTTCTATCTTTTGTTATAACTATATAATATTAACTCGTTTATAGCGGAGGAGAAAATATGAAAAAGGCCAATAAAGTGCTTTTGGTGGCAACACTATTGTCATTATCTGCTTTGGTAGGTTGTGGGGGAAAGAAACCTTCAACATCAACACCTTCAAGTACAGGTACTAGTGCTACCACTGGTTCTTCTTCAGAAACTGTAGCAGATTTTACCCCTGAAAACTATGCTTCAGGAGCAAAATCTTATGTTGCTGCTAGTTATGATGAAAGAACAAAAATCTTAGGTTTATTAGAAACCTATGCAGTAAAGAATAATCTTACAGGTATGACAATGTATGAAAATGGTTCATACGTTATGTATGACCAATCAGTTGTCAAAGGAACGAATACTTATATTCCAGGATATGGATTTGGTATTATTTCAGAAGGATATATCAAAGATGATTTAGCAAAAGAAACTAATTCAAAATGGAAGAGATATTATCACACATACCAATCAGCAGATCCAAAAACAATAAATTATCAAAATGATAAAGGTAGTGTAGTTGGTGATTTAATTGGATTAGTCTCCGGTTCATATTGGACCACTCAAATGAATGAGTTCAGTGATGGTTATGATTGGGTACCACAACTTGCTAATAGTGAACGTCCAATTGCAGTCAATCCTGATGCAAATGGTCTTGCAACAACTTATAAGTTTGAAGTTAAAGTTGGTAAAGATTTAAAATATCGTACAGGATCAACCAAATTAAGCAAATATAATGGTAGAGAAGTAGCCCTTGAAGACTATATCACTCCATATAAGATTTATTATACTTCTGGATATGGTATGGCAAGAGGAAGTGAGAATTTGTCCGGTGCAGGATCAATTAAAGGATCGGCAGTATATTACAATGCATCAAAAGACGGATTTAAAGCAGATGCTTGGGAAAATATTGGTATTAAAACAAAAGAAGAAAATGGAAAATCATATCTTGAATTTACTTTTAATATACCATGTAACACATTCTATGCAATGTATTACTTATCAAGTTCAATGTTTGCTCCAGTTCCAGAAGAATTTATTAAAGAATTAGGAAATAACGACTTTGAAAATGGCGTTAAAGCTTGGGGTAACTATACTGATAGTGGATTATCTCCTGTTGATACATGGCTTTCAACTGGACCATATTATGTAGAAAACTGGGAAAATGATGTACAAATTGTTTTTGGTAAGAATGATTTATTCAAATGCCAAGATGAAAAAAGATTTAAAATGGCAGGTGTTCATTATAAAATTTTAAAGGCGGTTTCTACTGATCCACATGCAGTTATTAATGAATTCCTTAATGGAAACTTACATGCATCAGGTATTCCATCAGATATGTTAGATACTTATAGAAATGATGAAAGAACAACACGTACGATTGGAGATTCAACATACAAATTGAATTTTAACACATGTACACAAGAAAGATGGGAAGAATTATTTGGTAAAGAGGGATTAATTTCTCCAACACCTGAAGACAAATATTGGGAATGTGAACCAGCAATGTCAAATGATAGCTTCGTATCAGGACTAAACTATGCATTTAACAGACAAGAATTTGCAGATAAATATGGTTATTCACCAAGTGCAAACTATTTCGGAAGTGGATACTTATCAAATCCAGAAGATGGCGAAGTATATAATAACACTGATACACATAAAGAAGCTGTTGCAAAGTTACAAGAAGGAACTGAATATGGCTACAATCTTGAATTTGCAAAAACAGCATTCAAAAAAGCTAGTGAAGAATTAATCGCTGCTGGTAAATACAATCAAGGCGATACTATTACTATTCAAGTAGCATGGATGGAACCATCAGATGAAGAAATGTTCCATGCTGATGTTAAAAAGTACTGGGAAGATGCATTTAATAACTGCGGTGGCGGATTAAAATTAAATGTTGAATTCTGGGCTGGAAGTGTTTGGAGTGATGTTTACTACCAAAAGATGATGGTTGGTCAATTTGATGTAGGATTTGGATCTATTTCAGGTAATGCATTAAATCCATTGAACTTCTTTGAAGTTTTAAAAAGTGATAACTCATCTGGTTTTACTCTAAACTGGGGAATAGATACTAATGTTGTTTCCGAAGATTTATATTATGATGGTTGCTATTGGTCATTTGATTCATTATGGCAGGCTGCTGACACAGGTGCTTATTTAGAAAACGGACTTGTTTCACCATTATTTACATTAGTTGATAGTGAACTAACTGCTGATAATTTCAAAGTAAATCAAGATGGAAGTGTTACTGCAGAAATCGCTGTTAACTTAGTTTCTGTTACAGATGCAACTGCAAAGATCAGTGATGTTACAATTTATGCTTCATTCTATGATGAACAAGCAGAAGCTACATTTGATGATGCTGATTCATTAGAATTCACAATGTCTGAAGATGGTAAGAAAATAGTTGTTACTATTCCTAAAGATATTGTTGCAAAATATCAAGACGCATTTGTTTATGAAGGATTATACTTCAACTTCAGCTTTGATATTACTTATGTATCAACTGTCTGTGGTATTGAAGCAGAATCTCTTGTTTCTGCAATGATGTATACACCTGGTGTATTCCCTGCACCTGGAAATGCACAATAAATTGATTATAAAATTAAAAAAAAGAATTTTATTATATGGTTAGTGGGACCCCACTAACCATATAGTTTTCTTTTTTTAATATATATTGAAAAAATTGCTTATTATAATATTATTAAAAAAAGAAATAAGGAAAGGAGCAATAATTGTATGTGGAAATACGTTCTTAAAAGAATCGGTTTAGCTATTATTACTGCATTTATTATATTATCAATCACATTTTTATTAATGAAAACATTACCATTCCAAATGCCAATTGGAACTGATAAGGAAAAATTTTCTTACTTTTCTCAACAAGTATATTTGGGATATGTAAATGACTTTATGACTGCAAATGAAAGTGCTGGAAAATTGTTGTGGTCCTATAAAGATGGAGCTAATCAATGGCATTACTATTATGAGGTTCCTTCATTTACTCAATATTTTAGATGGTTAGGTAATATTATTACTAAATGGGATTGGGGTACCTCTACAGTTATTTCAAAAAATTTATCAGCGATTAATATTATTGGTAGAAGACTACCAGTTTCTATGTTATTAAATATTATTTCTACTATTTTTGCTGTTCCACTTGGAATTATTTTAGGTATTGTTGCTGCCTTAAAGAAAAACAAACCAACAGATCACATTATTTCAACTTTGGTTATGGTTTTAATCTCCATACCAAGTTTTATTTTAATTACTTTTCTACTTTTATTGTTATGCTATAGAACAAGTTGGTTACCAAGTAAGTGGCCAAGTGTTACCGCTCCAATTGGTCAACGCATTTTAGGATTTATTATTCCTGTACTTTCTTTATCTCTTGGTTCAATCGCAGGTTATTGTCGATTTACTCGTGCTGAACTTTGTGAAGTTATGGAGAGTGATTATTTATTACTTGCAAGAACAAAAGGTTTAACTAAGAGACAAGCAATTATCCGCCATGCATTAAGGAATGCAATGGTTCCTATTGTTCCATCAATTTTAGCGGAATTCCTTTCTATTATGTCAGGATCTATGATTCTTGAAAATTTATATGGTATTCCGGGAATTGGTTCATTGTTTATTGAAGCTTTGAATATTAATAATCCAGACTATAATGTCTTATTTGTTGATATGGCAGTATTTACAACATTTGGGTTATTAGCAGGTGTACTACTTGATATCTCGTATGGATTTATCGATCCTAGAATTAGAATGGGGGCGAAAAAATAATATGGCTGAGAAAAAAATAAAGGACGCTAATGGTGTCGAATTTGAATTAAATAAAGATGATTTTACTTTCGTTCAGAAAGATGAAAAAATTCATGATACAAAATTTGAAACAAAGCCAACTACTTTCGCTAAAGATGCTTTTAAAAGATTCTGTAAAAACAAATCTTCTGTCGTTGCTTCATTCATTATTGGTATAATTGTTATATTTTCAATTTTTGTGCCAATTTTTAGTAATGGAAATGTTAGTCAAAATCTTCCGGAACAAAGATATTTGGAACCAAAATTATTTGATGCTGGAACTGGTTTTTGGGATGGAACAAAAAATTTCAAAGATATCCCTTACGATGTTGTTGATGAAGTTCCGGTTGGATTTAAAAAGAATGCAGTAGTAAAGATTACGAAAAAGGAAGACCATTTTACAAATTTACCAAGTAATAATTCTCATGGTGGATCTCTAAAAATCGTTGCAACTCAAGGTAGCGATATTCAATATATATATAACTATGCTTCCTTTGAATTAAACAGTGAAGATAGTGTTGAATTAGATATTAAATTTAATAATGTTGATGGTCTTAATGGTAAAATTGGAAAATACCAAATTTTCTTATCAAGATCACCATCTAGAACTGGAACAAGATATGCATTAACTGAATTAAAAAATTCTTACGAAGATTTATCAATTAATTTAAGTGAGTTCATTGCTAGTAAATCAATTACTAATATACCTAAAGCTTATATTCAAATTGAAATTCCCCAAGATCAGGCAGATGAACAATATATTTTAATTAATTCATTAACATTAAGTTCAAAAAGTAACAACGTTGAATTAGATGATTTACTAAAAGAAATTTCAATAGATGATGCTTCTGCGCAATGTATGATAGAACCAAATACAGATTTAACTTTCCCAAATACTTATTGGAGATGTTCGGGAAGAAAAGAAGTGTATCAGGCTGTTCTTTCTAAAGTATCATTTGTATACGACTATTATGAAGCACAACTTGGCTTACAAGAAAATTTTAGAATTGGTAAGAGTATATTAGAAGAATATATTTCTAAAGGTTGGTGCAGTTATGATTTTGAGATAGGACCATCTTCATTTGTAAAATTAAGTGATAAATGCCCAATTGAAAAAATTCATAGTGAAATAGAGTTTGTATCAGAATATATGCAATCAACTGATTATGTATGTGATGTGATTATGTACAAATATAAGGGATACAAATCGATGCCAAAATTTATTTTAGGCACTGATATTTTAGGAAGAGATTTATTTACTTTTTCATTGAAAGCATTAAGAACGTCATTATTACTTGCAGTTATTGTCAGTGCAATTAACTTTATTATCGGTTTAGTTTGGGGATCAATATCAGGATATTTTGGTGGGAATATCGATTTATTTATGGAGCGTTTCTGCGATATTTTAGGTGGTGTTCCTTTCGTTGTTGTTATTACATTAACTATCTTAGTGTTAGGAAATAATTTAGGCACATTTGCTTTGGCCCTCTGTTTGACAGGATGGATGGGAACGGCCGCTAGAACTAGAACCCAATTCTATCGTTTTAAAGGTAGAGAATATATTTTAGCTGCGAGAACATTAGGCGCATCAGATAAGCGCTTGATTTTCAAACATATCCTTCCAAATTCAATGGGTACCATTATTACTTCGGTAGTTTTAATGATTCCGGGTGTTATATTTAGTGAAGCCTCAATTGCTTATTTAGGTTTAGGTTTAAAAGGTGTCGATTCTTTTGGTGTATTATTATCAAACTATCAAAGCACTTATAGTACACATCCAATGTTAATTATTTTCCCATCAATTATTATTTCTTTATTGATGATTTCGTTTAACTTATTTGGTAATGGATTAAGAGATGCTTTAAATCCTTCATTGAAGGGAAGTGAATAATTATGGAAAAAGAAAAGATTTTATCAGTTGAAAATTTAACTATTAGTTTTCGTACTGACCATGGAGTTTTACACGCAGTAAGAAATGTATCTTTTGATTTATCACCAGATGAAACACTTTGTATTGTTGGTGAATCCGGTTCAGGAAAATCAGTTACATCAAAAGCTATAATGGGAATTTTAGCTAATAATGCCATCATTGAAGGTGGTAAAATTATGTATCAAGGTGAAAACCTCCTTGAAGTTTCTGAAGAGGAATTTCATCGTATTCGGGGTCATAAAATAGGAATGATTTTCCAAGATCCACTTTCTTCATTAAACCCTATTGTAAGAATTGGTAAACAAATTACCGAGGCAATGCTTATTAATTCAAATAAGCTTAAATTAAAGTATGAAATGCTTATTTCTGATGAATTAGTACGATATAAAAACTCTTATGCAAAGAGAGATAGTACGATTCAAAGTGAAAAAAATGTTTTAATTAATTTTATTGAAGATGCAGATAAAAAATTAAAAGATTCAACGCTTTCAAAAGAGGAAAAAGCTAAATTAAAGAAAGAAATTAAAGAACGCAAAATTAAATTTAAAATCTTTAAAAAAAGCAAAATAGCTGAGCATCGTGTTATAGTTGCTCCATTAAAAAAGGCTTTAGTTGAAAAACAAAAAAAGGCTAAAATTGAAGTTAAGAAATATAAACAAAGTGTTCTTAAAGAAGAAAAAACAAAAATTTCAGAAGCACAAAGTCGCTTAAGAACTCTATATAATTCTTATGACAATAATACAATTACTGAAGAGCAGAAAAAAGAATTAAATGAGAAAAGAAAAGAGATAAAAAAGGAAATTCAAAACATTAAAATTGAATGTATTGATAAACTTAAAATTACTCGTAAAGAAGCTAAACGTAGAGCAATTCAGATTATGACTGAAGTAGGTATTCCAATGCCAGAAAGACGTTTCAGACAATATCCATTTGAATTTTCGGGTGGTATGAGACAACGTATTGTTATCGCCATTGCATTAACCGCTTCTCCAGAGATATTGATTTGTGATGAACCTACGACTGCACTTGATGTTACTATTCAAGCTCAAATTCTAGAATTAATTAAGAGAATTCAAAAAGAAAAACACATTGCTTGTATTTTCATTACTCACGATTTAGGTGTTGTCGCTAATATGGCAGATCGTATCGCAGTAATGTATGCCGGTAAGATTGTTGAATATGGTAAATCAGAAGAAATATTCTTTGAACCTAAACATCCATATACTTGGGCATTGTTATCATCTATTCCCGATGTTGATAGTAAAGAAAGACTTGAAGCAATTCCAGGAACTCCTCCAAATATGATTTATCCTCCAAAAGGTGATGCTTTTGCACTTCGTAGTCGTTATGCAATGAAGATTGATTTTGAAAAAGAACCACCATTCTTTAAAGTTTCTGATACTCATTATGCTGCAACTTGGTTATTACATGAAGATGCTCCAAAAGTTGAGATGCCAAAAATTGTTTCTGAACGTATCAGAATTGCTTTGAAGACAAAGAGAAAAGAAGAGAATTCTAAAAATAAAGTAGATAGTCAAAGTGAGGAGGTGTCTTCAAATGAGTAGTAATAGAAGTAAAGATGGAGATTTTAATCTTGATGAAGAATTACGTAGCAATAAAGTTGCAAGCGAAGAAGACTCACCACTTGTAAATGACGATTTTCTAGAACAAAGTTCTTTTGATGAAGAAGTAAAAAAGGCAAGAGATCCTTTAGAAATTAAATATAATATTCATCCAAAACTTAAAAAGAAAAAAGAATTGATAAATAGTGATGTATTATTGTCAGTTAGAAATTTAAAACAGTTTTTCTTTTTTGGTTCTGGAGTCAATCGTTCTAAATTAAAGGCAGTCAGTAATATTTCTTTTGATGTTCATGATGGTGAATGTTTTGGTATTGTAGGTGAATCTGGATGTGGCAAAACTACTACAGGTAGATCAATTATTAAATTATACGATATTACTTCTGGTTCCATTTATTATCGTGGATATCGAATTTCCGCAGGTAAAAGATGGAATCAAAAAGAAATAAAATTCACTAAAATTCGTATGAGGCAAAAATTAGCGGAGCAAAATAGAAAGCAATCTCAACTAATTGCAACATTAGATAGTAAAGATCCTGATTATCAAAATAAAGTAAATGAGATTAAACTAGAAATTGCTCACGAAAAAGAGGTTATTAGAAGTTTTGCTAATGATATTGTTCAAACTCAAAGAAAAAAGATTTCTCAAATTAAATTTGACAATAAACATACTCCAAGAAAATTAGTAAATGAAATTCAAATGATTTTCCAAGATCCAGTTGATTCACTTGATCCGAGAATGACAGTTGAAGATATTATTCAAGAAGGGCTAAGAATTCAAGGATTTAAGAATAAAGAAGAGAATCATAAAAAAGTTGTTGAAATGCTTGAAAAAGTTGGACTTGTTGCTGAACATGCTTCTCGTTATCCACATGAATTCTCAGGTGGACAAAGACAACGTATTGGTATCGCTCGTGCATTGATTATGAATCCAAAGCTACTTATTTGTGATGAGCCTATCAGTGCACTTGATGTTTCAATTAGAGCACAAATTATTAATTTACTTAATGATTTAAAGGAAGAAATGGGTTTAACGATTATTTTCATTGCTCACGACTTATCGGTTGTTAAGTATTTCTGTGATCGTATTGCGGTTATGTATTTTGGTAAAATTGTTGAAATGGCTTCAAGTGATGAACTATTTAAAAATCCATTACATCCATATACTAAATCTTTGTTATCAGCAATTCCAAAGCCAAATCCTTTGACGGAAAAGAATCGTAAAAGAATTGTTTATCATCCAAATGAAGTTCATGATTACTCAGTTGATAAGCCATCAATGAAAGAAGTAAAAGAAGGACATTTCATTTATTGTAATGATAAGGAATTTGAAGAATATAAGAAAATTATAAAATAAAAAGATGGTTTCTTAGGCATGATAAATTTGCTTAAGACCATCTTTTTAAATTAAATTATAATAAATTATAGTTAAGATTGCAGATATAATCAATAATATCAAACCTACTATAAAGTAGGGCGTAAAGACATATGGATATTTTTTTCTCCTTTCAGCCTTAGATATTGAATATTCATGGAGAGTGGGCTTATGACCATATTGATCTCTTTTAGCAAACATAATCGAAAAAATATCAAATCCTCCAAAGTAGTTTACTAAAGATAATCCACCGATACATATAAGCATGAATCCAGAAATGAAAGTTCCGTTTGCGTAGGATAAAATTGAACTAAAACCTTTATCAAAAAATATATTAAGAATAGCAAGAATAATCCCTATTAATATTGAAA
Organism: uncultured Bacilli bacterium; assembly: GCA_947593895.1. Taxonomy (GTDB): domain Bacteria; phylum Bacillota_I; class Bacilli_A; order RFN20; family CAG-449; genus UBA3210. Next base: position 199 of record CANQDY010000019.1, on the reverse strand, counting down.
ATAAATATCGATTTGGCGAATGGAAAAATATTTTTTTCATAAATCATTTCTCCTTAGTTTTATAATAATTTTATAATAAAGGTCATCAAAAGTAAAACAAAGAATATAAAAATAATTTTCAAAGTTAATTATTAATCTAAGTGCAACAAATAATAATGAAAAAAAATTAATTGTTGCGAAACGAATTAAAAGTTCGTTT
>CANQDY010000018.1 GCA_947593895.1 uncultured Bacilli bacterium | reverse complement strand
ATCCTAATGAGCATCTAGCAATATCACCCATAGTGTATAAACCGATTGATTCTAGTTTATCTTTATAACCATTTCCAACTCGCCAAAAATCAGTTAAAGGTCGGTGTGACCAAAGTAGTTTACGATAACTCATCTCATCTAATTTAGCAATTCTAACACCATCTTTATCTAAGGGAATATGTTTCGCTAAAATATCCATACTAACTTTTGCTAAATATAAATTAGTGCCAATGCCTCCAGTCGCAGTTATTCTTGTTGTTTCATAGATATCTAAAATAATCTTTTTTACTAATTCTTCAGGAGTGGTATTATAAATTTTCAAATATTGAGTTAAATCGATAAAAACTTCATCAATTGAATATACATGAATATCTTCTTTTGCAATATATTTCAAATATACTTGATAAATCCTTGAACTGACTTTAATATAATGAGCCATATGAGGTGAAGCAATAATAAAATCTAATTTAAGATTGGGATTATTATTTAATTCTGAAGCAAAGAATGATTTACCAGTAAATCTGAAATTCGCAGTTTTTTTCTTTCTTTGATAATTGATTTCTTTAACTTTTTTATTAACTATGAAAAGACGTTCTCTCCCGGGTAACCCATATGATTTTAATGATGGAGATATCGCTAAACAAATGGTTTTTTCTGTTCTTGATGAATCGGCGACTACTAGATTAGTGTTAAGTGGATCAAGACCACGTTCCACACATTCTACTGATGCGTAAAAAGATTTTAAATCAATACAAGCGTATGTTCTTTGAATACCCATTGTTAACTCCTATTCGTATTTATATATTATTATAGCCAAAACAAATGATATATAAGTAAAAAAGTGGCATTTATTTAGCCACTAAAGCTTTAAATATAATTAAATCTTCTGGGGTAGTAATTTTAAAATTAAGTTTATTACCTTGTACTAAATGAATTGGATAACCTGAATTCATTACAAGACGACAATCATCGGTAATATTAATATTGTGGTCATTTTTAAATTTTTCATGTGCGGAATTAATAATACCGAACTTAAAACTTTGAGGAGTTTGACATTGATATTGTTGACTTCGATTTTCCATTTCAGAAATAGTTTCTTGGTCATTTGATTTAATGATAGTATCAGTTGATGGAATAATTGTATTTACTGCGAAAAACTTATTGCAAGCGACGATATTGTTAGAAATAATTTCGTTATTAACAAATGGTCTGACTGCATCATGAATTAGAATATTATCATTATCTTTTATATTCAATAATTCTAAACACTTTAAACTATTAAAAACTGATTTTTGTCTTGAATCTCCACCTTTTATTACTTTTTTAACTTTTTTAATATTAAATTTTTTACAGTAAGATTTAACCTTACTAATTGATTCTGCATTCGTGACAATTATAATCATATCAATATCAGGGTGATGTTCAAAAGTTTCTAAACAATACATAAATAATGGCTTATCATTAATCTCAATAAATTGTTTAGGAATTTGACTTCCCATTCTAGTTCCATTTCCAGCCGCTAAAATTAGAGCAATATTCATTTTACTACCTCTAAATATGATGTTTTCTCATATATTCTTTGTAACCAGTTGATAAAGATAAGCCCTTATCATAGTGGTGACCAACTTGTTGATCAATAGGTTGTAATTTCATGTAATCACCATAAAGAAGAGTTAAGTATTTATTTGGATCTTTTGGTAAAACAACTTCAACACCTTCAAAGTTGCCAATTGATGTTCCTAAGAATAATTCTTTTGGCATTGCTTCTTTTTTGGGATTTGTTCCAAAGTAAATACCAACTGTTTTTGCTTTGTCATAATCAATCTTGGTTACTTTTTTATCTATCCTTTTATTACGATATTTTCCAACATTTAAAAAGAAAAATAAATAGGCAACAAAATTAAGAGGAATATCTTTCCATAATGTAGAACATCTTAGTCTTCTTCTTAAACTTGGTAAATACATTAAATATACTTGATGCCAAATAGATTTAACTTTTTTTTCACAATAGTTTTGAGGTACTAAATCATAACTCATGCCATCAATAGGAAATACATCAATCCATACTCCATGATTTATTTGATGACATACAAAATAATTTTCGATAAATGTGGTATTACTATTTCTAATTTTTGCATAATTATAAATATAATTTTTATCAGTTTTATAGGTTTGAATGAAATAAGGATCTTTAAAACATTTTTGTAGCATTATAAACCTGTTAAAATCTTTTCGTGGCATTGCTACATCAATATCATCATCCCAAGGAATAAAACCATGATGTCTAATGGCACCTAAACAAGTTCCCCCAATTAAAAAGTATTGAAGGTTGTTTTCTTTACAAACTTTAATAAATTCTTTAAGTATTTCTAATTGACATTTTTGTAAATCATTCATTGATAGCTCACCTTTTTAATTTTAACATGATATAAACTTTTTACCAAATATTTATTATTTAGTCTAAGATTTGAAGCATAATTAAATTGTCAATAAATGCCAAAAGTCCCTATTTTTTGTATTTTTTTACAAAATAATATTTATTTATTTTTTAATGTTTGCAAAAACAATTTTTTTGTGATACCTTATGCGTATAGTTGTATTATTCATAATACAACACTTGTACTAACTAGGAGACTATATATCAATGGAAACAAATGAGCAGTATGGTTCAGTTAAAGTTGACGAACCGGTTTTAGTTCAACAAAATGTTGTTACCACTCCTGAAATTGTTGTAGGTGGAGGAAAATTATATTGCTTTTTAAAACGCACTTTCGACATCTTTGCCTCAGGTTTGTTTTTGATATGCTTTGGATGGGTTATTGCTTTATTGTTATTCATTAAGTTTTGTGAGGATGGACATAATCCAGTATATACTTCATATCGTTCAGGGAAAAATAATGTGCAATTTAAGTTTCACAAGATTAGATCTATGGTTCCTGATGCTGAGTTTATGAAACAGAAATTGATTGATGAAGGTAAAAATGAAGCTGATGGTCCAGCATTTAAAATGAAAGATGATCCTAGAATTACTAGATTTGGTAAATTTTTAAGAAAGACTTCATTAGATGAATTACCTCAAATATGGGATATCTTTATTGGTAAGATGTCAGTAGTTGGACCAAGAAGTCCTTTACCAAATGAAGTTGAAAGATACACTGAATATCAAATGCATCGTTTAGATGTTAAGGGTGGATTACTTTGTTTGTGGCAAATTCAAAAGAATCGACACCAAATCACATTTAAACATTGGGTTGATTATGATATTGAATATATTCAAAAAAGAAGCATTAGATTAGATTTAAAAATTATTTTTGTTGGATTCTGGAGACTTTTAACCGATAGGAGTGGGGAGTAATTATGAGAATTGTAATGATTGGTCATAAATTTGTTCCTTCTCGTGAAGGTGGAGTTGAAATAGTTGTTGATGAACTTGCAACTAGAATGGCAGAACTTGGTCATAATGTGACTTTGTTTAATCGTAAAAGAAAAAACTATGATAATTTTACGGAATATAATGGATGTAAAGTTGAAGAAATATTTACTATAAACAAAAAATCTTTAGATGCTGTGGTATATGCCTTTTTTGCTACTCTAAAAATAAGAAATAGGTTAAATATGCATATGAAATAGTGGCTTAAAAAAATGATAAACTGCGACTTTAGTTTCATTAAGTTATGATAATGGTTCTATTATTTTTTCGCTAAAATTATCAAATTTAGATCTTTACTTTTTTATAAATTTACCTTTATTTTTTTAGTATTTTGTAATTGTGTGTTCATAGAGATGATATCTTTTAAATAAATCTGAAAAATTTGATTTATAATGCGTCATTTTAAAATAAGTAAATTCATATTATTTTTTACATATTTTATACATGTATTTTATGTATATTGAAAAAAGTAATCTTCAATTATTTAGAGTTAATGATCTAAATTGATAAAATCTTCTGCATCCATTTGGTTGCTTTTATATTGAAACGAATAATGTTCGCGGTAGTTTTCTTAAAAATTACTCAAAAGAAACTTTTAAAAAATGGAATTTATAATAAATTAAAAGAAGTATTTTATACCATTTCTTTTAAATGAGTAATAAGAGCAATGCATTTTCAGCGAGTTAAAAAATAGGTCTAATTAGTACGATTTGTTCATGGTAAAGTTTATGATGTGAATTAGATTTAAGAAAAGATAATACAACTTTTATGAAATGACAAGGTAATTATTTAATAGAATAAAATATGGTAAAATTATTAGTTCTAGAATGTTTTGAACATAAATATTTAGGTATAGAAGATTCTATATTTTTTTATAAACGTGTAGAAAAATTTTATGGAAAATATGAAAACGAATTAAATTCGACGATTATCAATTAAAAATATTAAATGGTCTTATGATGATATCGGTGGTAAAGAAAATTTGATTGTATTTGAAAAAAATAAAAACATACTATAATTTAAAATTTTTATGGATCAATATAATTTATTTAGACTGACATAAATAATTAATTAGGATTTAATAATTTTGTAAAGATCGCTGACACTTTTTAAAACAAAAGTTGGTTTAATATTACTTTTTATGATAGACTCAATTGTACTTTCACCAGTTAAAACGCAAATAGAATCTACTCCGGTATTTATTCCAGTGGCAATATCGGTACATAAACGATCACCAATAATAATTGTATCTTCTAAGCGACAATTATATTTTTTTAAAACTTCCTTTACCATTATTGGTTTAGGTTTTCCAATAAAAAAAGGAGTTTTTCCAGTAGCGTTTGTAAGCATTTGACATATTGAACCACAATCAGGAATAAAACCGAAGCTGACTGGACAAGCTAAATCGGGATTTGTAGCAATAAATGGAATATTTTTATATAAAAGTTTGCATGTCAATTTTAATTTATCACTTGTTAGTTCTGTATCAAAACCTACTACAATTACTGCAATATCGTTTTCTTCATGGTCAGTTACATTAATTTTTGCTTCTTTTAACTCTTGAATAAACGATTTTGTTCCTAGACAATAAACCTTTTTGTTTGGATAGTTTTGTTTAATATATAAAATTGTTGCTTGTGAGGATGTAAAAAAATTGTTTTTGGTTGCAGTAATTCCTAATTTGTTAATTTTTTTTACATAATCATTTACGGATTTAGAAGAATTATTTGTTAGAAAAACATAATTATAATTTTTTTGACTCAAATAATTAAATAACTCTAATACATTGTCAAATAATTTATTTTCATTATAAATTGTTCCGTCCATATCAAATAAAAATAATTTTTTTGATTTTAATATATCAGTATTTTTGCCAAAAACGTCCAACATAGTTAATTAACTTTAAAGATTCTTTCTGCTTCTTTTAAATCATCAAAATTATCAATCTCAACCCAATTATCATGGATTGAACAAGGTACAAAATTTATATATCCTAATATATCATTAAGTGCAAATTCACTCCAAAGATTTAATTGTTTTTTATCTTCAATATATTCTTTGCATTTATCAAAAAAAGCTTTACTGCCATCTTCAGAAAATTTATAAATATCAATAGAAGTACCAAAAGCATCTTTTGCTGATATTTTTTTTGATATTTCGGTAATTTTATTTGATTCTACTTTAACTTTCATTGATTCTTCTAAGTATCTTCCAAATTCTACAGCTATAGCATTTTTAGATTCAATGGTTAATAAATCTTTAATTATAGAATCTCCAAAAAAAACATCAGCATTCATCATTAAAAATGGCGAGCCATAAAAATCATGTTTTGCTAAATAAGCTGAAAACATATTATTTGTCGTTTGATAATTCTCGCTTTTAATAATGTTAATTGAAGGAAATAAACTTTTAATTTTATTGATTAAGATTTCAGACTTATATCCAGCAACTATCGTAATATCATAAATACCATATTTATGTAAATTTTCAATTTGCTTTAATAAAATTGGTTTTCCGTTAACTTCAACTAATGATTTAGGACAATTGCTTGTTAGTGGTGCTAAGCGAGTTCCTAATCCTGCGGCTAATATAAGTGCTTTCATTTTTTATTATGCCTCCTTTTCTATTTTATCATAAATATTTGCTAGTAACTCAATATTTAATGTAATTTCATTTAAAATTGTATAACGATTAGGTCTAGTGCTTTTTGCTTTTAACCAAGCATCGATAAAAATCTCTTTAGTTATGCCTAATGTTGATGGTCTAACATCAATTTTATTTTTTTTCAAAAATGAAATCAGTTTATTATAATTTTGTTTTTGAAACAAAGAAACCACGAGAGAACCAAGTCCTACAAGATAACCATGAAGAATATTTATTGATGGATAATATGTAGTAATAGAATGCGCAAATAAATGTTCTGAACCACTACATGGTCGAGTATTACCTTTGATTTCCATCGAAATTCCAGATAGTATTATTGATTCAGCAATTATTTTTATTTTTAAATCATCTTCAATATTTGATGGAAGATTAAATAGATTCCAAAAGGAAGTAGAAGAGATAATTTTGGCGATATCATTTTTTGATTCCATGTTTTTGTTTATAGCTAAATTCCAATCGAATAAAGCAGTATAATTAGACAAAATATCGCATATTCCAGCCTTAAGATATTTTTGAGGTGAATTTTTAATAACACGAGTATCAATTAATATAATGTCTGGAGATTTAGATGGTATGCCACTGCTATTAAAATTTTCTGTTTTCAAAACCGATATATTGGAACAAACACCATCGTTTGATATAGTTGTTGGAATAGAAATTAAAAAAACATCACTTAATTTTGCAACAAGCTTACATGTATCATTAACAGAACCACCACCAATAGATACAATGCAATCGTAATGTTTATAGATAATTTGGGGTACAAGTTCTGTTGCTTGTTGATAACTATATTCATTAAGTAAAAATAGTTCATGCTTATTTAAAAGAAAACATCTGTCAATTTCTTTTTTGAAAAGAGAATATATATCATTAGAAGTAATTATTAATAATTTTTTAAATTGTTTTGAGATTTGTGAAAATTCGTTCCAGGCATTGTTTTCAATAGTAATTAATTTATTTAACATCATAACTTTTTCCTCTGCATTAATTATGCTTAAATTACTAATAGAATAAATAGGAAAAGTGTTTTTATTGATTCATAAAATTTCGATTTTTCTATTTAAATCTATTTTGCTTAATAAGTATAATCGTAAAAAAATTTAAATTCAATAATAATTAATTTCTTGTGTTGCATTTAATTGTTTAATTAATAAATTATAATTTTACATCATTCTTTTCTATTTTTAAAATTTAATTTTATTCAAGATAAATTAAATGGATTACAAATTATTGAAAAAAGAAGATTTTAAATGTAATTTAAAAAAATTTCTGTATAATGTATGTTGTATATATCAAAAATATACCATATATTTTGGTTTTTAAAATTAATTAATATATTTTGAGAAGAGGGTGATAAATTTTGCAAACTAGTTTTTTAAACAAAGCATTGAATTTTAAATTTAAACCCAATGTAATAGAAAATATTAAGGTTCTTATCTTTTCTTTTTATTGTCTTTCCTATAGTATATATATAATGGGTTTTTTAAATAGGTATATAAATTTTATTTTTTTATTTCTTTTTATGTTAATTTGTTTTATACAATTGATTGTTAATAAAACGGATTTAAAAAAAGTGTTATTTAAAGACGATGTATTTTTGTATATGCTAGCAATAGTCTTTATATTAATTTATTCTTTAGGCGTTCAAATTTATAATAATGATTTAAAAGGATATCTTTATTCACAATTGTTATATCTTATTGCTCCATTTTTAGTGGCAATTTTATGGGTTTGGACAACGCCTAAGGATTATCTTTTTGTCTATTTTTATATTTTATTTGCAAGAGGTCTTATTCAGTTTTCCTTTAAATTTTTTACCGAATTTAGCATTGAAAATATAAAAAAAATAACATGGTTTAATTCTAATTCATCTGTTTTTGAAACTAAGTTGGCCCACGATTTTTTATTTTATTTAATAATTTTTAGAAGTCATAATAATAAAAAATTAGCCTTCTTGTGTTTACTGATATGTTTACTTAGTTTTAAGAGACTAAGTTTTATTTTAAGCGTAGTGTTTTTATTTATTTATAAATTTTTGCCAAAAAGAAAAGTTAGCCCAATATTAATTACAATACTGGTTATATTTTTTACATTAGTTCCATTTATTGTTTTATGGCTTATTAGTGATGGAGGACAATCATTCTTCTTAAATACTTTTGGTATGGAACTCGATAAATTCACAACGGGAAGAGTGGACTTGATAGAAACAGTATTAAATGGAATGAATGGCCATTATAACGGATTTGGTTCAATAAGCAATTTTCTAAATAAAAATAATAGTTCAATAGATTTAGTTTCTATGCATTGTGATATTTTGATGTTATATTTAGAATGTTCTATTGTAAGTGTGTTCCTTTATATTAATTCTATTCTTAGAATTGGAAGAAAGAATTATATAACTTTATTTATGGCTTTATATCTTATTTTAGAATTAGTAATATCACAGTTCCTTACTAATATGGGTGCCTGGACAATATTTTTTATGTTTGTTTATTATATGGCTGTTACTGATCAAAAAACAAATAAGGAGTGTATGATTAAATGAGAAGAAATATAAAAGCAAAATTGTATTTTTTAACTTGTAAATTGATAATATTTTTTACTTTTCCACTAAGGTTACTGCCAATTAAGAATAATAAAATTTTTATTGATAATTTTGGAGGCTTGGGATTTAGTGATAGCCCTAAATATTTAGTTTTAGAATTACAAAAAAAAGAAAAATATGATATATATTGGAAATTAAATAATATTGATGATAATATTGTGCCTGTTCATAAAATAAAAAATAAAACTATTTTAGAGTTTGTGTGCTTTTATACTTCTAAATTTATAATTTCTAATGTTAGATTGCCTTTGTATTTAAAAAAAAGAAGAAAACAGATTTATATTGAAACTTGGCATGGTGGAATAGCTTTTAAAAAAATTGGTTTTAGTGGAAATAATTTACGATTTTTGAATAAAAAAAATATTTTACATAGTGCAAAATCAGCTAATTATTACGTTTCTAATAGTGACTTTTGCTCAAATATGTATCGAAAAGATTTTAAATATAAAGGACCTATTTTAGAAATAGGATTGCCGAGAAACGACATTTTTTTTAATATTACAAATGAAAAAATAAAACAATTGAAAAGTCTTCTTAAAATTAATAATAATACAAAGATTGTTTGTTATGCACCTACTTTTAGAGATAATGGGAGTATTGATTTTTTTAATTTAAATTTCAAAAAAATTTTGGATATTTTAAAAAATAAAACCAATGACGATTGGAAGTTTATTTTACGATTGCATCCAGAAATGCTTAAATTTAAAGAGAAATTATCTTTTGAAGATGCATTATTAGTGACAGATGATGTTATGGATATATACGAAACATTGTGTATTACAGATTTTTTAATAACAGATTACTCAAGTATAATATTTGAATATTTTTATTTAGATCGACCTATTTGTTTATACGTTCCTGATTATTACAATTATAACAAAGACAGAGGTTTAAATTTTGAATTAGATAAACTTCCTTTTCCTCACGCATACAATTTTAATGATTTGATTGATTTGATTGATAAATTTGATATTGAATCATATAAAATAATGCTGACAGATTTTAAAAAAGGATTTAAAATATTTGATGATGGTAATGCCGCTAAACGATTAGTTGAATTTATTGAAAGGATTTAATTATAAAGTATGGAAGATATAAAAAAAATTTATCAAAAAATGCATATTTATCAGCTGGAAATGATGATTGAAATCAAAAGACTATGTGAAAAAAATAGAATAGATTATTATTTAATTGGAGGAACGCTTTTGGGCGCTGTTCGTCACAAAGGTTTTATTCCTTGGGATGATGATGTTGATATCGCTATTAAAAGAGTTGATTGTGAAAGATTCATATTAGCGTGTCAACAAGATTTAAATGAAAATTATCGCTTAGATATTTGCTATCTTGATAAAAATAATTTTTTACCATTTTTAAAAATTAAGTATAAGAATACTGAATTTGTTGAAAAAAGTAACAAAAACTTAAAAGTATTTCATGAATTATTTGTGGATATTTTTGCATTAGATAAAGTCCCTTTAGATATAAAACAGCAAAAAAAACAAAAAAAGAAGCTTAGGAAGTATACATTTTTGATTTATGGTAAATATAAAATTCCATCAAAAAATAAATTTCTTGGAATTATCAAAAAAAGTATTTCATTTATTTACCCTTGTTCAAAATTGCGATTAAAAGAAAAATATCTTATTGAATCACAAAAATATAATAACACTGAATCGGACTTGTATCGAGCGTGTGGTGGTTCTGGAAAAGAGTTAATAACACAAAAAATGCTAGAAAAGAAAAGAAATTATATTTTCGAAAGTACTACATTTACTTCTTTTGATGATTTTGACGCATATTTAAAAAGAGTGTATGGAAATTATTTAGAGTATCCTAAAGAAAGCGAAAGATATAATTTTACACACAATGCTCTTTTAATAAAGTTACCAGATGAAAAAAACGAAGAAAATGAAAAAGAGAGTAGCCAAGAAAATAAATTTTGATTTTATACGTTTTCAATTAATTACAAAATGGAAAAAGAGATAACTAATACTCATTTTTCTGACATACTTAGATTATGTTTGCTAATCAAATATGGTGGTGCTTGATCTGATAACAATATGTTATTATTGTTTGGAAATCCCAGAAGAAATATTTACACAAGATTTATTTTTATTTAGTAATTATAAAATTGAACCTAAAATAAAATATTATTCATGGTTTATTCTTGCAAAACCAAAAAATAAAATACGTAAATTATTATTTAATCCTATCTTTGATTTTTTGAAAAAATATAATTCCAACATTAATTACTTTATTTTTAACTTTATTTTTTTAAGAGATAACAAGTTATTTTGAAAATATTCTTTTATATACTAATACTTATACTTTAGCGATAAATAAAATAATTAATACGAATTTTGGTGAAGGCAAATATGATTTTATGTAAAAAACCTTTGTTTATAAATTAAATCTGAAAACTAAAATTAATAAGAATAATCAAAATTGATTTTATTATTACTAAATTAAGGAGATTGATTAATGAAAAAGCGTAAAATTGGAAGAAATTTATTTTATAATGTAACTTATCAAGTATTGATAGTTTTTTTGCCATTAATTTTATCACCATATTTATCAAGAACTCTAGGAGCATATAGTACTGGAATATATTCTTATAATTTTTCAATAGCAAATTACTTTGTAATTTTTGCTAATTTAGGTATTTCAATGTATGGCAATAGATTGATTGCAAGTGTAAAGGATGATGAAAATAATTTAAATAAAGCTTTTTGTTCGCTATTATATTTTCATTTGATAATTTCTTCATTTGTATTTATATTATATATTTTTTATTCAGTTTTTATTGCAAATGATGATTGGCAAATTGTTTTAATTTTAAGTGTTTATGTTGCTTCTTCAATTTTTGATATAACATGGTTCTTTTTTGGTATTGAAGAGTTTAAAACAACTGTTTTTCGAAATGTTTTGGTAAAAATTACAAAATTTTTGCTTGTTTTTATTTTTGTCAAATCACCTGACGATTTGTGGATTTATACACTTATTATGTCAGTTGGTTATTTAGTGTCAGAATTAATAGTATGGCCGTTCTTATTAAAAAAAATAAAGTTTGTTAAGATATCGTTTCAAGAAATTATTTCTCATTTTAAGCCAAATTTAATTTTATTTTTGCCAGTTATTGCAGTTAGTGTTTATACTTATATGGATAAAATTATGCTTGGAATTTTAAGCAACAAGTCGGAAGTTGGATTCTATGAGTATTCCGAAAAAGTTATAGAGATTCCTAAAAGTATTATTAGAGCAATAGGTACGGTTATGTTGCCAATGACTACAAATTTATTTGTAAATGGAAAAAAAGATGAAAATAAAAAAATGATAGAAAAAACAATGTTTTATGTTTTGTTTATATCGATTCCAATTGTTTTTGGTATAATTGCTATCGCAGATGATTTTGCACCATTATATTTTGGAGTAGATTACGAAAGAAGTGGGACTTTAATTGCTATGCTTTCACCAGTTTTACTTTTTAATGTTTGGGGAAATGTTATTAGAACACAATATCTTATTCCATCACATAGAGATAAGGCTTATATTTTATCTCTGTTTTCTGGTGCATTAATAAATATAATTGTAAATTTAATTTTAATTCCGCATTTAGGATCAATTGGTGCGGTAATAGGAACAATTTTTGCAGAAGGTTTTGTTTGTATTTTTGAAACTTTTGTTGCTAGAAAACATATAAACATTTTGAATTATTTAAAAAATTCATTAATTTTCTTACCAGGTAGTATAATAATGTTTTTAGTAGTCTTAACATTTAAATTTTATGTAGACACTAGTATTTTAAATTTGATTTTAGAAATATTAATAGGTATTAGTGTATATTTAATTTACTTAATTATAGTTTTGTTACTTTCAAAAAATAAGTTTATTTTGGAACTTAAGCAAGATTTAAAGAAGAAAAAAAACAAATTATTTAAAAATAAAAATTAAAAAAATAGAAATAATTACTAATTAACCGAAATAAATAACATAAAGTAAGTTTATAAAAATATTGCAAAAACTATATTAAAGCAAATATATTACAAATTTGTAAAAAAATAATGCTTGAATAAAATTAAATTTTTTTGTCTTGAAATGATTAACGTAAATGTATCATATATTTTATAAGAAATTAACTAATTTCTTATAAAAAGCGATAATTTGAAGATTGTAAAATAGATTATAAATATAATGTCTATCAAATAATTTCAAAAAAGAGTCAAAGACAAAATTTATCCAGTTTAGTACAAGATTTTATTGGTTTTATTGATTCTATAAAAGGCCTAATTTCTAAAAGATCTCGGATGTTAATGTTGTTTATTTAGAATATGGATTAAGTCTTTTAATTTATCATTTTCTACATAGAGCTTTAATTTTTATAGTATCTTTTGTTAAGTATGATAATGATGAATCTTATATTAAATTAGTTTTTAATCACTATGTTCATGTGATTCTATTTGTGATATGACTATTAAAAAAACTTTATCTCCAGAGATTCTTTTGATACTTTAGTTTCTATTATACATAACCTGAATATAGATATATTTTAACGCTTGATTTTTAAAATTGATTTTGAAATGAAATTACGTTTGTAGATGATTTACCATCAATTAAGATTAATTGTTTTTAAAAGGTTCTTTAATCCTTATTCTTTTTATGAGAGTGAAATTGTACGATTGACTAAAAAAACAAGAGTTAGATTATCTTTATAATCAAATTGCCATTGATGCAATGTAATTAAAATTAAAAAATGAGCAATTTATTCATATATTTCAGTTGATTAAGGGTCTTAGAATTAAAAAGAAATGCTCATATATCCTATTGAAAAATTTTTCTTATCATTATCTTCCTTTATAAACAAAATGAAAAGGTGAAATATATACCTTTATCGCTAGATTTGTTTATTTTAAAAGAGATAATATTAATAGTTTTTTAATAGATTAGGAAGACTGTGTTTTGTAATTGTTGTTGTATTTTAGACAAAGTTATTTTATAAAATAAACTAATATAAATATGAAAAATTATAATGGCTAAATTCATTTTTTTTTGCAAAAAATAAATATATTTATATGCTATGCATTATTAATTTATAAAAGGCGAGGCAGCATTTTTGATTTGAAAATATACATAAGTTCGTGGATAGAAAATAAAAATAAAATTATAATAATGTATGGATATTGTGATTCAAAAACAAAAAACTGAAACAAAGGACAATAGAAAATTTTGGATATAGTTTTAAGATATTATATATAATTTTTTAAGATTTATATGATTTATTTAATGAAATTTACTATAAAGGAAGATATCATTAAATGAAATATTAGGTATTTAGTTATAAAATAATTATAAACGGAATTTAATTTATCATTTAACTATTATTTTTTAACCAAGTCTAATTATTATTGACAAAAATATCCTTATTTATTAAATTATAAATCCTGACTTTGGTAAACACCCCATAAATGTGGTGTTAAAACTCAGTATCAAGAAGAAGTTTAATATCACGATGAGAAA
>CANQDY010000017.1 GCA_947593895.1 uncultured Bacilli bacterium | reverse complement strand
AATATATTGTAAGGTTTTTTTGTAAACCAGTTTTTCTACTTTACATTTGACATATAACTAGGTTATATTATTAAATAGGTGTGAAGGCCTAAAATATACTCTCTGCTATTTAAGAAAATAGCCAGAAGACCATAGGGAGGTGTAAACATGAAAAAATACGAGATTATGTATATCCTAAAAGCTGATATTGATGATGCAAATCGTAACGAATTAATTGGAAAATTACATGACATCTTAAAAGTTGATGGAGGAACTATCGACGATGTCAATGAATGGGGATTAAGAGATTTAGCTTACGAAATTAACAAAGAAGTTAAAGGATATTATGTTGTTGTCGAAGCAACGGTAGCAAGTCCAAAAGTTGTTGAAGAATTCGGCAGAGTTGCTAAAATTAACACAAGTATTCTCCGTCATTTAATTATTGCAAAATAACCTTATAAAGGGGGATTAGAATTATGATTAATCGTGTAGTTTTAGTTGGGCGCATGACGCGTGATCCAGAATTAAGAAAAACCGGAAACGGAACTTCAGTTGCATCCTTCACAATTGCAGTTGATAACCGTTCTAAGGGATCAAATGGAGAAAAAACCACTTCGTTCATTCCATGTACTATTTGGAATCAACAAGCTGAAAATGTCTCCAGATTTACCCATAAGGGTTCTTTAGTTGGGATTGAAGGTCGCTTGAATCAACGTACATATGATTCAAAAGATGGACGTCGTGTTTCCGTTATTGAAGTTATTTGTGACTCTGTTCAATTCTTAGAAAGAAAAGATGATTCAGGTTCTTCATCAGTAGTTGAACCAACTGCGGATGATTATGGGTATTTACCAGATAATAGTCCGGAAGATGAAAGGGAACCAGAATCTAAAAACGTTTCTTCTATCGATGTCACAGATGATGATTTACCATTTTAGGTAAATAATTATTGTTTCTCTTTAATGAGAAAGAAAGGTAGGAAAAAACATGGGATTCAAAAAAATGAGACCAAAAAAAAAGGTCTGTATTTTCTGCAAAAATAAAAATCAAGTTATTGACTATAAAGATGTTGAATTATTAAAACGCTTTATTTCACCAAATGGCAAGATTTCACCAAGACGTGTAACGGGGACTTGTGCAAAACACCAAAGAGCAGTTGAACAAGCAATAAAAAATGCACGTTTTATGGCATTACTTCCATTTATTGCAGACTAATTTATATTAAATAGTAAAATATAAAAACGATGGTCACTTGGATAAGGTGACCTTTTTAATTGCAATTACAAATTTTAAATATTTTTTGATGGATACCGATAATATAACAATAGTGGAGTGTTGATGTTTTAAAATTTTAAATTCAAATAAGACAGAAAAAAATTTTAAAAAGCTTATAGGTGTTATAAAAAGTATTTTGTTTGATGAAAAACGAAAATAAAAAGAATTTATATTTGAATAAAAAATTTTATTAAACTCATCAATTATTTTGAAAGTAATTACATTAAATATTACTAGAAATAAAAATACTCGAGAAATTAGCGTTATTTAATTTTTTTTTGGAAAAAAATCTACTCAATAAATTCTATTTTTGCTAATAATAGTTGTGCGGTATCAAGTTTTTTGGTTTTAATTTCAGTTCTACCAAGAAGAAAAAAATCAATACTTTCCCACATAGAAAACGATGCAGCAACAGTGAATATTTCGTTTAATCCCCAAAAAGCATCAAAATGAGAAAAGATGATGCCAACGGAAAGAAATATAAAACCAAATATCATGAGTATAACAGATTTGATAAAATAAATACGTAGATCTAGGCATTTATCGTTGAAACTTAGTTCAAAATATTTTTTATATGCTTTTATAACTTTCTCTTGATCATCTTTTTCAACTGATGAAAAGCAAATATTCAAAGGACGATCAATTGGAATATTATAGGCAGTATCTTCGATATAGCCTATTAATTCTGGTGATAAGTCGTTTTTAAAACTATATGGAGAAAACAATTCGTTTTTTCCATCGACTCTAATTCTAATACTACCATCGGAACATATTTCTGAATAGCGATCAGAAAAATTTCTTTTTGCTTTTCGATTTTTAGAGTAATCTCTAAGAGATTTAAAAAAGCTTTTTCTTCTTTTTGATTTATCCTTATTATTCATATAACATTCCTCTCCTGACATTAGCAAAATTTAAAATATATTTTGTTTAATTAACATTATATACTCAAATTAGTTAATCGAAAATAATTGATAGAGAAAATTCGCCGTTTTATCGAAATTATAATGGACACATTTCTGTCAATTATTTAAACTTTGGCTACTAAATTAATTAAAAAATATGGAATTATGAGGAATAAAAATCAAAAATAAGAAAGAATTAAAAAAAATTATTACTATATATTATTTCAAATATATAGTATAATAACTTTATTAGAGGTGATTATTGATGCAAAGATTAATAAAAAAGTACATGTTAATTGCCTTTTGGATTTTCTTTTTTCAACTTGCAATAGTCGTTTCACTATTTATATTGTATTTGATTGACTCTAGAGATTTGATTATTAAAACTTTAGTTGGAACTTTAAGTGGATCATTATTTATAGATTTAATTTATTTTTGGATTGCTTTTTCTAAAGTTTCTAAAACAAGATTAAAAAACGATATTTCTGCAGTTGATGTAATTGGTGATGATATTCAAGAAGTATATAATTTTGCTCAAATTGGATTAGTGTTAATTGATGACAAAGATAATATTATTTGGGTTAATGATTGGTTTGTTGATGAACAAATGGATATTGTTGATAAAAATATTTATTCATGGAAAGAGGAACTTTTAAAATTTAAAGAAGGTGTATCTTTTGTGAAAATCGAGCAAAACAATCGAACTTATGAAGTTAGATTTCTTCAAGATGCTAATTTATTTATTTTTAAAGATATTACAGATTTTAATGCAATTACAGTTTTCTCAAAAGCTCATGCTCCAGTTATTGGGGTTATATCAATTGATAATTATCAAGATATAGTAGCTTTAGTTGATGATATTAAAGCTAATGATATGTTAGCGGCCGCTCAAAAAATTATTGTTAATTATGCAAAGAAGTATAATTTATTATTAAAGAAGTATCGTGCAGATAGCTATTTAGTTTTTGCTAATTTTGAGCAATATGAAAAAATGGTAAGTGATCATTTTTCATTATTAAATGAAGTTAGAGATGAAAATAACGACGATGATTATGAATTGACTTTATCTATTGGCATTGCATTAGGATTAAACGATGTTGCTAAACTTAATGATTTAGCTTCCTCTGCTTTAGATGTTGCTCTATCTAGAGGTGGAGATCAAGTTGTTATCTCTCCATATGGTGAGAACTTAATTTTCTTTGGTGGAAAATCAGAAGCCAAAGTTAAAAGAAATCGTGTTAAGATTAGAGTTTTGTCTAAATCTATTGAAACTATCATTAAAGATTCCTCTAATGTTTTAATTATGGGACATAAGGATATGGATTTAGATGCACTTGGTTCTGCTTTGGGTTTGTATTACTTCATTAAAGAATGTGGTGCAAAAGCTCAAATTGTTTATGATGAAAAATTAGTCGAAGAAAAAACAAGAAAAGCATTTAAACAAACTTTTACTCCTCAACAAATTAAAGAAATTACAATTTCACCAAAGAGTGCAATGGAAGAATTAAAATACACAACATTGTTGTTTTTAACTGATGTTCATCGTCCATCAATTACTATGGTACCAAGATTGGTTGAATTAGCATTTAAGGTTGCGATTGTTGATCACCATCGTCGAGGTGAAGAGTTTGTTGAAAAACCAATTTTTTCTCACATTGAGCCATCGGCTTCCAGTGCCTCAGAACTTGTTGCTGAATTAATTAGATATAACGAAAAACGAATTACCATACCAAGTAAAATCTCCACGATGATGTTAAGTGGTATTTTACTTGATACAAATTATTATCGTACTAAAACAGGACCAAGAACTTATGATGCTTCTTTGATTTTAAAAGAGTTTGGTGCGGATAATGCAATTGCCGATTCTTTCTTAAAAGAAGAATTTGAAGAATACGCATTAAAAACAAAGATTATGAGTACTGCCAAAATTCCATATTTTGGAATTGTTGTTTGTTGCGCTGATGATGAAGATGTTATAAGTCGTTCAATGTTAGCGCTGTGTGCTCAAGAAACATTGCAAATTAAAGGAATTAATGCTTGTTTTGTAATCGGTAGAGTAGAACAAAGAAAAATTGGCATTTCTGCACGAAGTGATGGATCGGTTAACGTTCAATTATTGATGGAAAGATTAGGCGGGGGTGGGCATTTTGCCGGAGCTGCAACACAAATTGATAACAAGTCAATTGATGAAGTAAATTCTATGTTATTAAATGTTTTAGATTTATATTTGAATGATGCAAGAGCATCATAGAGGGAGAAGTATGAAAGTAATTTTATTGCAAGATGTTAAAAATATTGGGAAGAAAAATCAAGTTGTTGAAGTTTCAGATGGCTATGCACAGAATTATTTAATTCCTCGTCGATTAGCGGTTAAATCAACATCAACCGGGTTAGAAATTAGAGATCGTCAAATTCAAAGTGAAAAAGATGAATTATTAAGAAAGAAAAAGGAAGCTGAAGAGCTTGCTATTAAGTTGCAAACATTAGTTTTTGAGTTTAATGCGCAAAGTAGTAAAGATGGTAGAATGATGGGAACCATCTCTCAAAAAGAAGTTGTAGATTTGTTAAAACAAAAATATAGCATTATTATTGATAAGAGAAAATTCTTAGATAAATATCCAATAAATGCCTTTGGATATACAAATCTTCGTGTTGAACTATTTAAAAATGTTATTGGAACTATTCGGGTTCATGTTAGCGAAAAAAAGTAGGTTTTTATGAGTAATCAGGAGTTTTATAATAACACATTTGAAGCTGAACAAGCAGTATTAGGTGCTTTACTTAAATCTAAGGATGCAAGAGATGAAATTACTACCTCATTGACAGATGATGATTTTTTAGATAAACGTCATCAGTTAGTATTTAAAGCAGTTTTTAGTTTGATGAGCTTAGGAATCGATGTTGATGTTCCTAGCGTAGTTGATCAACTCAACACATCGATGAAAGCACTTGATAAGGTTGGTGGAGTTCAGTATATTTATGAATTAGGTGAGACTTATATTGGTGATACCAATGCTTTTTATCATGTTAGAATTATTAAAGATGCTTCTTTATCAAGAAAATTAATTAATACAATGCAAGGATGTATTGATGGTTTTAAAAAAGAAAAAATTTTAGATGTTTCTCAATATATTGCCGAATGTGAAAATAAGATTTTAGGAGTAACTCAAAATCGACGAGTAGCGGAATTTGTCAGCGCTCAAGAAGTAGTATCAAAGGTTACTAATAAATTAAAAATTGCTCAAAATGATGAGAACAAAAATAAATTTTGTATTGGTATTACAACTGGTTATAACACTCTGGATCGCTATACTCAGGGTTGGCAAAAAGGAAATTTAGTTATTTTAGCTGCCAGACCTAGTGTAGGTAAAACGGCTCTTGCAATTAACTTGATGTATAACGCCGCCAGCGAAGGAAAAACAGTGGCATTTTTCTCGCTTGAAATGGACGCTGAATCGATTTGTCGCCGTCTAATTTCTGCGGTCGCGGGAATTAACTCAACATATTTAAGTACAGGTAATTTACAATCAGATGACTGGATGGCTCTTGAAGTTGCAAGAACTAAACTATCTAAAGCAAAGATTTTTATTGATGATACTTCAGCGCAAAAACTTAACGACATCAGAACTAAAGCAAAAAAACTTAAAGCTTCTCATCCGGATTTAAGTGTTATTTTTATTGACTATTTAGGTCTAATTACTACTAATGCTAAGTTAGGTGAAGTTTCTCGTTCTATCGAAGTTGGTGAAATTTCTCGTTCCTTAAAATCATTGGCAAGAGAACTTGATATTCCAGTAATTTGCTTAAGCCAATTGTCCAGAGCTAATGAAAAAAGCGCTCGACAACCAATTTTATCTGACTTACGTGATTCTGGATCAATTGAGCAAGATGCAGATCAAGTTTTATTTATACATCGTGATGACTATCAAAAACCAGAAAAACAGCAAGAAGAACAAAAAGTAAACGCTAATCAAGACAGCGATGGTCCTTTTGATGTTGATCGACCAACAAAAATTATTGTTGCAAAGAACCGTAATGGAAAGGTTGGAACTGTTGAATTACACTTTATGGTGAATATAGGTCGTTTTGTTGAAATAGAAAGTAGTGCAGATCAGGGCGAATAATTATGGAATATCATGTATTTGAATCAGGTTCTAAGGGAAATTGTACTTTGATTTCATCAAATGGTCGATATCTTCTAATAGATATAGGAATTTCGGCTAAGAAATTAAGAACTAAATTAAAAGAAGTCAATGTTGATATTAATGATATTAATCATGTCTTAGTAACTCATGGTCATAGCGATCATGTCTCAGGAATTGATTTATTTTCAAAAGACCAAATATATGCAACAAAATTAACCTTTGAGGATTTACCTTTTGCAAATGAATTAACTCCGTATCAGAATTACTGTATCAATGGATTTAATGTATCAGTGTTACCAACATCACATGATATTAATGGATCGATTGGATTTGTTATTTCTGATGATAATGAAAAGTTGGTTTATATTACAGATACTGGTTATCTTTACCAGAAGGTAATTAATCTCATTACTGATGCAGATTATTACATTTTTGAATCAAATCATAATGTCAAAATGTTAATTGAAACTAACCGTCCTCAATCATTAAAGAAAAGAATTATGGGTGATTATGGACACTTATCAAATGAAGATTCGGCGAACTATTTGTGTGATGTTATTACTAAACGAACAAAAGAGATTACTTTAGCTCACCTTTCCGAAGAAGCAAATAGTCCAGAAAAAGCTTTATCAGATTTAATGGCAGTATTTAAAAAAAGAGGAGTGGACTATGATAAGTATTTAATAAGATGTGCAAATCAAAAAGATACAGTTTCCGGAGGAAACATTAAAGAGGAAGTTAAATGATCAATATTAATTTAGTTGTTGTTGGAAAAATTAAAGAATCATTTCATCGGGAAGAGATTTCGGAATTAGTAAAACGATTAAGTAAATATTGTAAGGTTAGCACCAAAGAGGTCACTCCGGTTGTTTATAAAGACGAAAGTTCTCAAATCATTAAAATGATTTTAAATAAAGAAGGGGAAAGTTTATTAAAACTAATCAAAGACGATGCTTATGTATTTCTTCTTGATTTACATGGAAAAGAAATATCCAGTGAAGAATTTACATTTAAATTAGATAATTTGATAGGAAGCGGAAAAAATAACATTACTTTTGTTATTGGAGGGTCATATGGTCTATCTGACAAAGTTAGAGAAAGAAGTAACTTTGCTATAAAATTATCACCTATGACATTTACTCATCAAATGACTAGAATAATTATCTTAGAACAAATTTATCGATCATTTAAAATTATTAATCACGAAACTTACCACAAATAGAAAGGAGAAAAAATATGGAAAATAAAAGCATTTTACAAGAAAACGAAATATTTCAAAAGTTTACTAATACCAAGTTTTACAAAGCTTTAATGAAGTTTTTTAATCGTGGTAATGTAAGATTTGTTTTGTTTTTATATTTTATTGGTATTTTGTTATTTGGATATACTCTGATGACTAATATGTTTACTATTCCTTTAGGTGGTGATTTTGTTCTTCAAGAGATTCCTTTTTACTACAATGGTTATGATGATTATTGGGCTTCTATTACCGGAGGAGAATTTATTTTTTGGGATGAAAATACTAACCTTGGTGTAAATAATATTGGATCTAATAGTTTTTACTATTTATTAGATATTTTCTTTTTACCAACTCTTTTAGTGCCTAGAGCGATAGTGCCTCAAACACAGGCATTCTTGATGATTACTAAGATGGTTCTTGCTGGATATTTAATGAAAAGATTATTAAATAATCAATTCAATATTTCAGAAGATACATCAAAGATGATTTCTGTCGCTTATGCTTTTTGTGGTTGGACCTTATATTATTTATGGTTTAATCATTTTATCGAAATAACTATTTTATTACCTTTAGTTCTTTATGGAATTGAAGATGTTCTTCAAAAAGAAAAACCAACTGCATTAATATTAAGTTTATTTTTGTCAGCGATGACAAACTATTTTTTCTTTATTATGATTTGCTTCTGTACTGTCATTTACGCAGTATTTAGATATTTTCAAATGTACTCAACATATACAAATAAACAAAAAGGTAGAGTAATTTTTTTAGGTATTACTTCATATGTAATTGGAATGGTAATGTCATTATTGATTTTACTTCCGGCCTTTAAAGTTGCATTAGAGTCTTCTCGAGCAGCTAAATCATCATATTCAACTGCTTTAATTAATTCTTTAAATGCAATTATGACTTGTATTAAAAACAGAGATTTTAGTTTGTTATTTGATAATATAAATGGTCTTATTAAAAATTTATTTTATTTTTCCAATCCGGGAAATACTACAAATGTCAGCAATATAACCCGTGTCTATCTTTATCCTTTGATGACTTTCTTCTATCCGACTGTTTCATGTAATAGTCATCTTTTGATTAATAATAACGGGTATGATAATGCATTAAGTTCTTTGTTTGTTTATTCACCGGTAATGCTTATGTTAATCCCGTCAATTCTAACTAGCGTCAGAGAAAAGAAAATTTCTCATATTGTTGGAGTAATTGGAATGCTGATTTTAATCTTTACTCCTTTTGCATATTATTGTTTCTCTGGATTCACTAATATTTGTTATGGTCGATGGGAACTTTTTCCAGTAGTGTGTATATTTATCTATGTTGCAATTAATTTTGATCATCGAGAAAAAATTAAACCTGTATATTTAGATATAGCAATTGGTATTTGTATTGCAATGGAACTTCTTTTAATTAATTTAGGTGATAAACTGCAAGGAACAACAGCAGTTAATAAAATGGATACAGATGCTAAAAATGTTTGCTATGCTCAATTAATTTATTTATTTGTTTTATATCTTTATATCAAAAATAAGTTTAGTGATAAAAAGTTAACTCATAATTTAAAATGGATTATTGGTATTGAAGCAATGGTTTCATTTAACTTATTACTAGGGTTTACTTTAAGTGCTGGAGATAATGAAGTTTATGTCGGATTCTTCGGAACTACATCTTATGAAGAACTTTATGGTGGAATTGATAGTGTTAAAACTGAAACTGAATTAATTAAGGAAATAAAGAAAAAAGACAAAGAATTCTATAGAATATATAGCACATCTTTTGATCGTAGTAGTAATAACTTAGGTATGGTTGAAAGTTATAATGGTTTAGGAACATTCCATTCTGTTTACGGATACGAGATTGATGACTTTGCTTCTTGGACCCATTTTAAATATAATGGTAGTTGGTCAATGGGTGAACATGAAAAAAAGATTAATATGGATAATTTTCTTAATGTTAAATATTATATCGCTAATGAAAGTGATACAAATATTCCATTTGGTTATAAGGAAATAATGAGAAAGAATAATAAAGTGGTTTATGAAAACGAATATTATATTCCTATGGGATTTAGCTTCACTAATATTGTCAATGCTAACTCACTAAACTCTAAAATGAGAAATACAGATAATTTTAATTATTATTTGGCAAGTACCTATACTGGATATCTTCCACGAGCGGAATATCTTTTAACTTCTAAGGCTATTATGTATGAAGAAGATGCTGAAGAAATAATTGAGAAGTATCCAGAATTTAGTTATCAAAGCAATATTGATCTTAGCAATGATAATAATTTAAAAAACAATGTTATAATTCGTAATATCAGAGATAATGAAGTACTAGTTAGACAAGCACAATGGAATGATGGTCCTGGTGGTGATGGAAGTTTTAAAAATGAGTGGATTGAGGTAACGCCATATTCAACGAAAGCTGCAACCGGATTAAAATGGAATTCAGAATTAATCGCCACTTTAGCTTCACCTCTTGCCCCAGATGTGGAGCAAAGAGGAGGTATGGCATATGTAACAATAACCGCAAGAATGGGTGAAAATTTAATTATAACTTTATATGATAAGAATGATAATGAAATAACTTCTGATCGCCATATGAAACATAATTACGATAAATCCTCAGACAAAAAGTTTGAACGTGGTTTTTATGTTGATCGTCCTGTTTATAAGATTAAAGTGACAGTAAAGGATACTTTTAAAACTAATGCAACTTTATGTAAACCAAATGCAACATATGAGTATTTTGATACTTATCAAGAAAAAATGAATGAGTTAAAAAAATATCAATTTACTAATATTAAAAAGGCGAATAATAAATATCAGTTTGATAGTAGTTTAGATCAAAATATGGTTTCAGTATTAACGATTCCATATGATGAAGGGTGGACTTTATATCGCACTGATAGTAATAATCATACCGAAGAAGTAAAAATTTATAAAGGACAAGGTGGCTTTGTTAGTTTTGTTAATTTAAAAGGTGATTACCATTATAAGATGGTTTATCATACACCTCTTCTTGCTCAAGGATGCGCTTGCTTTGCTATGGGAACTATGATGTTCTTTGGAATTTATTATCTATTAGATATCAGAAGAAAAGATAAGGAATTTTTAGATCAATTGATAATGTTAAGAAAATAACTAGATTGTTTCAAGAATAATCATTAAGCAAAATCCAAGAATGAATGACCAGACTCCTAATGCTGACTGGTCATTTTTTTTGATAGATGGTACTAGTTCATCAATTGTAATATAAATCATTGATCCACCTGCGAAAGCTAAAAGCCAAGGTAAAAGAAAACTAATTTTTGTTGATAAATAAAAACCAACTAATGCAAATATTGGCTCGACTATTCCTGATAAACTTCCATACAAAAATGATCTGAATTTAGGTATGTTTCTTTCATATAAAGTTAAAGATGTAGCTAAAGACTCAGGAATGTTTTGTAACCCGATACCAAGTGTTAAACTAAGTGCACTAGCTAAATATGCAGGTTCATTATAAATAAGAGCTAAAGAATAACTTAGGCCTATAGCAAATCCTTCAGGAATATTATGGACAGTAACAGCAATAAATAATTTAATATGAGCATTATCTTTTTTTGCTTTATTTGATAAAATAAGATCTATTAAAAATAAAAACAAGGATCCTAAAATTATTCCAGTTAAAACAGGAAGACCTTTAAAAGAATATAAAGAAACTTCCATTGATGGAATAATAAGTCCAAAAATCGAGGCACTTAACATAACGCCAGAAGTAAATCCAAAAATAATACTAGATGTTTTTCCCGAAATGTTTTTATGCAAGAAAAAAACCATTCCCGAACCGAAAATTGTGGCTAAGAAAATGGCAATAAACGAGGCGTAAGAGTAAAAATAAATACTCATTATCGCACCCCCCTCAAAATATTATATGAACTAATATTTGATTGGTTAATTTTTATTAGATGTTGCTAAAAGATAAACATAATTCTTCTTTAAAGAATAGGATTCACAAATTGTTTTTACTGCATCTTTTAATGATTTTCCGTTTTTAATTTCATCATTAATTAAATTAATAATATCTTGGTCAGTTAATGATTTGATTTCTTTATTTCCTTCGATAATTAGAACCATTTCACCTTTAAGAGTTTCAAAGTCAAAGTCATTAAATTCACTTAGTTCACTATAGATATATTCTTCGTGAATTTTAGTAATTTCTCTTGCGATAGCAATTTTTCTATTACCTAAAATTTGAAATAAATTATTAATTGTTTTTTTAATTCGATGAGGAGATTCATAGAAAATCATCGTTTCTTTTTTATTTTTTAATTCTTCAATTTCTTTTTTTCTGTCGCTTTCTTTGCTACTTAGAAAACCATGAAAATAAAAATGCGATGTATCAAGACCAGATCCAACTAAAGCTGGAATAAATGCATTAGATCCATTTACCACTGAAACCGGTATTTGATTATCAATGCAATGCTTGATTAATATTGAACCAGGATCAGAAATTCCAGGATATCCAGCATCACTTGTCAAAGCAATCTTTTTATTTTCTTTTAAAATAGCAATTATTTTTTCGCTTGCCTCTTGTTCGTTATGTTCGTGGTATGAAATAAAAGGTTTATGAATATCAAAGGTATTTAATAGTTTTGAAGTAATTCTTGTATCTTCGCTACAGACTAAATCAACACTTTCAAAAACTTCCTTTGCTCGAGGAGATAATTCTTTTAAATTTCCAATTGGAGTGGCTACAACATAAAGAACAGCATCAGAAAAATTACTTTTGATTCTATTCATTTAATTATCACCCTTGCTACCGCTGAGAGGAGTTTCCCTTGGTAAAATGTTATCTTTGATATCATTATAATCAACATTTACAACTCCATCATAATTTTCAAGACGTAAAATTTTGGTAATAACATTAATCGAAGTAATTTTATAAATTTGATCATTGTATTTTACTTTTGATCCTATTCTAGGTAAATCTTTTTGAATGTCGGTGTAAGTGTCATTCTCATATTTCAAGCAACACATTAATTTTCCACATTGTCCTGATAATTTTGGAATATTTAAGGCAAGCATTTGATTTTTAGCCATAGTAATCGAAATACCATCGAATTCATTTAAAAATGTTGCACAGCAAAGTTTTAAACCACAGACGCCAATTCCTCCAACCATTTTAGCTTTGTCTCTAGAACCAATTTGACGAAGTTCGATGCGACAGTGAAGTTCACCTGCTAAGTCCTTTAATAAATCACGAAAATCAACACGACTTTCAGATGAGAAATAGATGATAATTTTAGTCCTATCAAACATATATTCACTGGAAATTACTTTCATTTCTAATTTTAATTTATCTGCGTATTGTTGAGTAATTTTAGTTGCTTCTTCACCTTTGATCAGGTTATCTTTGTGGATTAAGTAATCATCTTGATTACCTTTTCTTAATATAACTGGATAAGTAACGTTTTCAGAGGATTCTTTTTCAATCGGAGAACTGATAATTTTTCCAAGTTCAATACCTCTTGTTGTTTCACAAATTACTAAATCATCTTTAACCAGACTATCATCTTCGGTAGTGAAGTAAAATGATTTTTCCATTGAAAATAAACTGACTAATACTAACCTGATTTTATTGTTTTCCATTTAGATTTCCTCCATTAATAATATAAATAAATGAGTGTTCAAGTAAAAGACTAATTGAAACATTAGATTCTATTTTACCTCGAGAGAGCATAATTTCTAAGTAAATCTTATCAATGTTTTTTAAGGATTTTAAAATGTGAGACAAGGTTGGTTGATAAATTTGCAGAGTAATTTCCTGATCCATTTGAAGTAGCAAAATATCTTTAAATGCTATAGCAAGTAAATCTAAATACAATCTCGCTGTTTCTTTGGTTTTAATTTTTGTGATTAATTCACTCTGCACATATTGTAAAGCTTTGTAACTTGATTGCTCTAATGCATCAAGGGTATCAAATAGACATTCTTTACATAGCTTATAGTTTTCATCATCAACATTGTTTAATATCGCATCAACATTTGAATATAATGAACAAAGAATTTGACAATCATCGATAGAGATTCCTTGATCTGATACTTCTTTGATAATATCTTCCTTTTTAGTTGGAAGAAGATTTAAAATTTGACAACGAGAAATTATTGTTGGTAATAGCTTACTTTCGTTTTTGGTAGTGATGAATGCAAAGACATTATCATTAGGCTCTTCCAATGTTTTTAAAAGAGCATTTAATGTTTCTTTATTGGAATTTTCTAAACAATTTATAATATAAATCTTTTTTCCTTTTTTCTCCATACAAGAAGAGGAAAGGAATTCTTGCAGAAAATCAATATCACCAACTTTTAGAGTTTGCTTATTCCCATCTAAAAGCATAAAATCAGCATAGTTTCCATTTTCAAAACGAATGCATGATAAACAAGAAGAACAAGCTAAGGAATCAGAACTATCGCAAATCAAAGATTTGGCTAAGAATAGAGCGGTTTCTAATATTGGTGCTCCATCATTACCCTTAATTAAATAAGTTTGAGCAATTTTGTTACTTTTCAATGCATTTGTAAAAGTGTTATAAACAAATGGTTGACTTAATTTTAAATATTCTTTGAAATTCATAATTATTTTCCTAATTTGTTTAAGATAGTTTTTAATATTTGATTTGATACTTCTTCTAAAGACTTTGAAGCATCGATAACTACATAACGTTCTTTAAATCGTTTACTTAAGAGAAGATATCCCTCTCTAACTTTCTGATGAAAAGAGAGTTTTTCTACATCAAGGCGATTAACTTCGCGATTAGCGTTTTTACTAATTCTTTCTAAACCTAACTCGGGGTTAATATCAAAAAGGAAAGTTATATCAGGGTAAGTTCCTTCTGTTGCATATTCATTAACTTTTAGAACTTCATCAACACCTAAATTTCTTGCATATCCTTGATATGATAATGATGAATCAAGATAACGATCACAAAAAACAATCTTACCTTCTTTTAGACTTGGCCAGATTTTTTCTACAAGGTGTTGCCTTCTACTTGCT